>JAPLJS010000027.1 GCA_026388545.1 Deltaproteobacteria bacterium | reverse complement strand
GTGACCGTTGGCCTGCCGGTAGAGAGGCCATAGCCGCGATAATCGACAGGAATGAAATTTATACCAATATCTGTATATAAAACAGCCATATCATTATAATCGGCCACGATCTCGCCGTTGCCGTGAAAGAAAAGCATGTTGGCGGCTTCCATCCCCGCACGGTGAAACCGGGCGCCAACGACAACACCCTCCTCAACCGGGATAAGTATCGATTCAGCGGATCCTCCGGCAGGTGACGAACCAATCTCAGGGCGCGGATAAAACAAAGACCTCGTGATCATTGGATTATCAAATGATTGATAGTCTATTTTAGAAATATCGATCATTGTCATCCTTTTACTTTCTGGCAATCTCCCTGTAAAATTTCATAAAATAATCGAAACCTGAGTAAACAGAGAGTACAAGGGCAAGATAAAGTATGACCGTACCTATGGCATGGGCATCTGCGCCCAGAAACGGATAATGAATCATAAGGGCAGATAAAGCAAAGATTTGACACATGGTTTTTTGCTTACCAAGCTTGCTGGCTTGAATAACGATGCCCTCTGATGAGGCGATAGTCCTGATGCCGTCGACAACAAAATCCCTGATAATAATAACAGCGACAATCCATGCGGAAATACGACCTATTGGTATCATTAAAATCATCGCAGTGTTGATGATAAGTTTATCTGCAATGGGATCTAAATATTTTCCCATCACTGTTACGATCTCATATTTTCTGGCTAAATATCCGTCAAGGAGATCCGTAAGGGCAGCTAATACGAAAAAGGTTGCGATCACAAGACTCTCAGTCTGACCAGGAGAAAGAAGCAGAAAAAATAATACAGGGATAATGGTGACCCTCAGCATGGTTATTGTATTAGGAACGTTCAAAAGTGCCCCCCTCTCCATTGTGTCAGGCAACCGATTAAGTGATTTTTTAAAAAGATCAATCATATCAACTAGCTCATCTCCCTTGTCTACTTTTTGGGGACCTTGTTCCAGTCCGCAAAAAACATATCAATTCCCTTATCAGTCAGAGGATGTTTTGCAAGTTGCTCAATCACTTTAAAAGGTATGGTTGCAATATCAGCGCCCATAAGAGCCGCTTCCAGTACATGACGTGGATGTCGCACGCTCGCTACAATAACCTCAGTATCAAAACCATAGTTATTATAAATCGTGACGATCTGATCCACTATTTCCATACCGTCATGAGAAATATCATCAAGTCTCCCTACAAACGGGCTGACATAAGCGGCGCCAGCCTTTGCCGCCATCAGGGCCTGTACGGGTGAAAAAATAAGGGTCTGGTTGACTTTGATTCCTTCATCAGAAAATAATTTCGTGGCTTTCAATCCCTCTGTAGTCATGGGAACCTTGATCACTGCATTATCGCCTAATTTTATCAGCCTTTTCCCCTCGCGAACCATCTCCTTTGCCTCTGTGCTGATGACCTCTAAGCTCACTGGTCCATCTACCAGATCGAGTATCTCCTTCACAACCTCTTCAAAGCCTCTTTTCTCCTTTGCAATCAGCGACGGATTGGTGGTTACACCGTCAACCATTCCGATGCTGATACCTTCTTTAATTTCTTTAATATTCGCTGTATCAATAAAAAATTTCATGAGGCCTCCTGCGCCTTTTTCATTGGGTTCTCCACTATATATTTTTCGCAACACTTTTGACTGCAAAAAAATACTTCTTGCCCTTCAATTGACGACTTATAAGCTTGACTCATAGGCACGTACGTATGACAATATGGATCCTCTATGAGATCCTCGCTTTTCGTGACAGATGCCTGACGCCCAGGCAGATCAGGTGCATTGACGCCCGGTGAAAAGATAATCCATTTAACCAATCTATATGCGAAATAAATAATAATACAAATAATTACTAAACGGATTAGATTAAACATGGTTCTCCATTTTTCGTGTAGACATAAACCCTGCTTTCATCATTAAGTCTGTCCAGTAATCCACGGACAGAAACCCCGAATCTCGGATGAATCGCATATGAAGCTATTTCACATAATGGTTCAAGAACAAATCGTCTCTTGTGAAGTTCAGGATGAGGAATTACCAGGTCTTCATCCTGAATTACCTCCTGGCCATAAAGAAGAATATCCAGATCTATAAACCTCGGTCCCCACTTCGGTCCCCTTACCCTCCCCATGCTGTCCTCTAATAATTGTAATGCTTTGAGGAGTTCACGGGGAGCAAATTCCGTTCTTATCTCGACAACAGCATTAACAAACCAGTCCTGTTCGGCATATCCAACGGGCTCTGTCCGATACAGGGATGACCTCCTCAAGACCTTTATACCATTTACTGAAGATAAATGATAAACAGCGTCCATACACCGCTTGGCAGGGTCATTCATATTCGACCCCACTCCAATAAAACAAATAACTCCACGAACGTCTTCATGCAATCTCACTTTCACCTTAAGTCACTTACTCCTTATTCCTAAGACGTCCTGCATATCGTACAATCCGTTTTTCTGATCTACGATCCACTTCGCTGCCAGTATTGCCCCCCGTGCAAAATTGTCACGGCTATGGGCACGATGAATAAACTCCAGTCTCTCGCCAATACCGCAGAACATGACCATATGCTCTCCCACGATATCCCCGGCCCTCAATGTTTGAATACCTATCTCAGCTTTGGTCCTTTCGCCAATTAATCCCCTCCTGGCATATACGCCTGCCTGTTCCAGGTCGCGACCAAGCTTTTCCGCAATAATTTGAGCCATTTTTAGTGCCGTCCCGCTGGGGGCATCCTTTTTGAAATGGTGATGGGATTCCACGATCTCCACATCATATTCATCCCCCAGTATACCGGCCACATACTCAAGAACCTTGAACATGACATTTATCCCTATACTCATATTGGGTGACAGGACACATCGAGTATTTTTGGATAATTCCTTAATTTTTTTCATTGCATCTGTGGTAAAGCCCGTACTTCCGATAACAATGGCTCGACCTTTTGCCGCAGCAATCTCAAGATTGTGCAGAGATGCCTCATGGTGTGTAAAATCAATAACCACATCACCCTTTTCAATACACGTTAAGAGGTGGTCATCAACAATTACATCCGTTCTACCAAGCCCAAGCCCTTCCCCGGCTTCCTTTCCGATAATGGCATGTCCTTTCTGCTCCACAGCGCCTGCTAATTTTATATCTTTATTATCAGAAAGAAGGCTTATGATCCTGCCTCCCATCCTGCCGCCGGCTCCCGTAACAATGGCCTTAATCATCTATATTCTCCTATGTTACATTAAAAACGGTTCTTCTCCCAATAAGTTGCAAAAAGGATTTGGAAATTCAGCTGAAAGCTTTCAGCTGACAGCTGTCAGGTAATTAAGAGATAAGCCCATAATTCTTTATGGCATTTTTCAGCCTTTCATCGTTACTGTCTGACATTTTGTACAGTGGAAGTCTTACATCAAACGTAATTTTCCCCATCATAGCCAGTGCGGTCTTGACCGGTACCGGATTGGTTTCAATAAAGAGGGCGTCAATCAGGGGAACCATCTTAGAATGCAACTGTCTCGCTCTCTTGATATCACCGCCTATGTAGGAATCTATCATCGCCGCCATGTCAGCAGGCGCCACATTGGAAATAACGGAAATAACACCCTTACCGCCCAGCATCAAGAGGGGTAGTGTGAAGAAATCATCACCGGAGAGCACAGAAAAAGTATCGTCACATAAATCAATTATATCATGCATCTGCTTTAAGGAACCGGATGCCTCTTTAATTCCGACGATATTGCTTGTTTTTGAAAGTCTTGCAACTGTTTCCGGCAGAAGATTAACCCCGGTCCTGCCCGGAATATTGTACGGGACAATCGGAATTGGAACACTTTCCGCAATAATCTTATAATGCTGATAAAGCCCCTCCTGCGAGGGTCTGTTATAATATGGACATACCATTAACGCTCCATCAGCACCTGCCTCATAGGCATGCCTCGTCAGTCGCAGGGCCTCATCCGTACTGTTGGACCCGGTCCCGGCAATGACCGGCACCCTCTTTTTCACGGCATCTATTGTAATTTCAATTACCCTGTCATGCTCCTCATGAGACAGCGTGGAGGACTCGCCGGTAGTTCCACAGGGGACAATACCATCGGTACCGTTTGCTATCTGAAATTCTATCAATTCTCTTAAGGTCTCTTCATCGACCTTGCCATTTTTAAACGGTGTAACGATTGCTACTATTGCTCCTCCAAACATAGGCGATCCTCCTAGTCTTCATCCTCATTTTAAAAATTCGGGTATCTCTTCTCCCTTGATCAGATCCGCATAGCCCTCTCTTTTTCTGATCATATAAAACCGGTCGTCGCTTACCAGCACCTCAGGTACCCTTCCTCTTGAATTATAATTCGACGACATGGTAAATCCATAGGCGCCCGCACTCATGACCGCCATCAGATCTCCCTTTTCACATCTGATAATTTTCCTTCCTTTAGCCAGGTAGTCACCGGATTCGCAAATGGGACCGACCACATCGGCGGTAATTTCATCCCGTTCCCGCCTGATCACCGGTTGTATCTGATGATAGGCCTTATAAAGGCTGGGACGAATTAAATCATTCATCCCCGCATCAACAATAATAAAGTTTTTCCCTTCACTACTGCTTTTGGTGTAAAGGGCCTTTGTTACTAATATACCGGCATTGCCGACAATAACCCTTCCCGGTTCAAATACAAAGGTGCAATTCATATCTTTCGACGCATCGATTATTGCCTTTGCATATTCCGATGGATGAGGAGCAGTCTCCTCATCATAGGTAATGCCGAGGCCGCCCCCAAGGTCGAGATACCTGATTTCAACACCATCTTCCCTGAGAAGTTTAATCAGTTTTTTTAGACGATCGAGGGCATCTATGAAGGGGGAAATCTTCGTCACTTGCGAACCGATATGACAGCTTACTCCCTTAATATCAATATTTGATAGTTTTTGTGCCTGCCGGTATTCTTCTCTCGACTTCTCGATATCAATTCCAAATTTATTTTCTTTTAGGCCCGTGGATATATGGGGATGGGTTTCAGGATCAACGTCAGGGTTTACCCTAATGGCGATACCTGCCCTTTTTTTCATCTTCTTTGCACAGTCGTTGATCACATGAAGTTCCTGGGATGATTCAACGTTAAACATAAATATCTCTGATTCGAGGGCATATTCAATTTCATCGATTTTCTTTCCAACGCCGGAATAGACGACTTTTCCGGTATCCACTCCCGCCTCAATTGCCCGATACAGCTCACCACCTGAGACAATATCCACACCACCGCCTTCATTAATAAATATCCTGAGTATGGCGATGTTGGAGTTTGATTTAACGGAAAAACAGATAATGTGCGGGATATCAGCAAATGCCGCATCGAAGACACGGAAATGATGTTTCAGTGTTCTGTGACTATACAGATAAAACGGTGTTCCAACCTCCTCCGCAATATGACTGATTGAAACTTCTTCACACCAGAGTTCATTACCTTTGTAATTAAAATAATTCATTCACTCTCCGCCCTAAATAAATTAATTTTTCTCCTTATTTTTAATTTTTGTACCCTTTCTTTGATGAGAATCAGAGTTAACTTTAACTACCGCACTATGGGATGGTTCACTGCAATGATCCATTATATCACATATAATAATGCGATACGTATAAATAAAACCGGCCTTCACTCGCGAATCCAGATAGCTGACAACATTTGACCCTGCTTTCGATAATGATGGATCATTAGATGCAATATCAGCTATCGTACTATATTCATTCGGACAATCAGGACAAGACATTTCCGCTTCCATTTCGCTTCTCTGGATCTTGAATTTCTGAATGTCCCCTTTTGTATCCGGGATGCTCCATGTGAGAACAATTCCCGAATCGACAATTTTTACCCTGAGGTCAGAAATGGAAGCTGGTGGAGGAACATCGGGAGGTAGTGGATCACCTTTCTTCCCGCAGCCCTGAAAGCCTCCGCACAGAAACACACCAAAAAAGAAAAGGGCAAACAGCAACCGGCCTACTTTTGCCATTTTTTTCCGCCTTCAATATCCCTGATCCGCATCAAAACTTTTTCTTCAGACGTTCCACCAACACATTTTCTTGCATTCACAACACTTTCTACCGCAATACGGGTATAAATATCTTCCTCAAACGCCCCATGAAACTGGTGGAATTCATCCATCGTCAGATCTGATAGTGCTTTGCGCTTCTCCAGACAATAAAGAACAAGACGTCCTACAATACCGTGAGATTCACGAAAGGGGACACCTTTCGTTACAAGATACTCTGCAACGTCGGTGGCAGTAGAAAAACCTGCGGATGCATCTTTCCGCATCTTGGTTCTGTTGAACTTTACGTTTTTAATCATCTCTGCAAGGATTCGCAAACACCGCTTTACCGTATCAACGGAATCGAAGAGAGGCTCTTTATCCTCCTGCATATCCCTGTTGTATGTCATGGGAAGTCCCTTCATCACAGTCAACAGGGCAACAAGATTACCGTACATGCGTCCTGTTTTACCCCGAATTAACTCTGCGACATCAGGATTTTTTTTCTGCGGCATGATGCTGCTTCCCGTGGTAAAGGCATCCGATATTTCCAGGAAGTTAAACTCATCCGTTGACCATAGAATAATATCTTCACACAAACGACTCATATGCATCATAGTTACGGAAGCTGCAAAAATGAATTCGGCAACAAAATCCCTGTCTGAAACGGCATCCATGCTGTTTTGAGATATTTCCGGAAATTTGAGTAAGCCGGCCACATACGCCCTGTCAATGGGGAGACTTGTACCTGCAAGGGCAGCCGATCCCAGGGGCATGATATTTACCCTTCTGTAACATTCCCGCAATCGCTCTTCATCCCGATCCAACATCTCCCCGAACGCCAACAGATAATGAGATAGAAGAACCGGTTGCGCCCTTTGCAGGTGGGTGTAACCCGGCATAATCGTTCCGACTTCCCTTTTTGCCAGTTTGACAAACTGTAATTTGAGATTGGACACCAGGTTCACAATCTGCAGGATTTCGTCTCTGAGATAAAGCCGGAGGTCAAGAGAAACCTGATCATTTCTGCTTCTCCCCGCATGAAGTCTCCCTCCCGTTTCACCTGCCCTCTCTATCAGGGCCTTCTCTACGGCCATGTGGATATCTTCATCTTCAGGTTTAAAGACGAAATTCCCTTTTTCAATATCAACAAGGATATCCTTCAGCGTTTTGACGATAACCTTCTCGTCCTTTGTTGAGATAATTCCCTGTTGTGCAAGCATCCTCGCATGTGCAATGCTGCCCTCAATATCATAACGATAGAGGCGTTTGTCAAACTCGATAGAAGCAGTAAATGTTTCTAACAGTTTATCCGCCGGTTCACGAAACCGTCCACCCCATGGTTTGTTTTGCTTTATAGTCATACTAATTTCTTATGTAATTTCACTCTAACAATACTTATTAAATTAATTCTCTGACCCCTGATCCCTGATCCCTCTCTTTAAAGCCTGAATCTTCAGCCTCAGGGAGTTAAGCCTTATAAAACCTGTTGCGTCCTTCTGATCGTAAACCCGATCTTTCTCAAAGGTGACAAATTCCTCACTGTATAGTGAACATGGAGATTTTCGACCGACAACGATACAATTCCCCTTATACAATTTTAAACGTGCAGTTCCTGTAACAGCTTCTTGAGTTTCATCAATGAACTTCTGTAACACCCTCATCTCCGGCGAGTACCAGAAACCGCTATAGACCAGCTGCGCATATTTAGGAATAATTGAATCCCGCATTAACATAACTTCGCGATCCATTGTAATGGATTCCACCGCACGATGGGCGGCCCAGAGTACTGTGCCGCCGGGGGTTTCATAGACACCTCTTGATTTCATGCCCACAAACCTGTTTTCGACTAAGTCTACCCTTCCTATCCCGTTGGCGCCGGCGATTTCATTCATTTTATGGAGAAGCTTTGCGGGACTCATCTTCACCCCATTAATCGCTACAGGGTTTCCTTTCTCGAAATCAATTTCCACATACGTGGCACTATCAGGAGCCGCTTCCGGAGATACCGTTAACACAAACATATCTTCTTTCGGTTCCATCCAGGGATCTTCAAGAATTCCACCCTCGTGAGATGTGTGCAGAAGGTTCCGATCGCTGCTGTATGGCTTTTCCCTTGTTGACGTGATGGGGATATGGTGTTTCTGGGCATAATCGATCATCGATCCTCTCGAATCAAAAAACCATTGAGTGTCCCTCCAGGCCGAAATAATCCTAATATCAGGGTTCAAAGCCGTGTATGTCAGTTCAAACCGCACCTGATCATTTCCCTTGCCTGTGGAACCATGGGACACGGCATCAGCCCCTTCTCCCCTGGCAATCTCAATCTGTCTTTTTGCGATTAGCGGTCTCGCCAGAGAAGTACCTAAAAGGTAAGAACCCTCATAGATGGCATTGGCCCGCAGTGCCGGAAATACAAAGTCCCTGACGAACTCCTCCTGCAAATCGTCTATATAGACCTTGCTCGCTCCCGTACTGATGGCCTTTTCCCTGAGACCATCCAATTCTTCTCCCTGGCCGATATCAGCGGCAAAGGCAATAACCTCACACTTGTATGTCTCAATTAACCATCTCAAAATAACAGACGTGTCCAATCCACCAGAATAGGCCAATACTACTTTTCTCACCTCATTAGCCAAGACCCTCTCCTCCTAAATTAATATTTCCATAATTGCTTTTTGCACGTGAAGCCGGTTTTCCGCCTGATCGATTACCACTGAGTGGGGACCATCAATAACTTCATCCGTTATTTCCTCACCACGGTGAGCAGGAAGGCAGTGCATCACGATAACGTCTTTCCGTGCCTGTGCAAGCATTTCATTATTGACCTGATACGCTTTGAATATTCTTGTTCTCTCTTCCTTTTCAGCCTCCTGGCCCATACTGGTCCAGACATCCGTATAGATAACATCCGCATCTTTAACTGCATCAAAGGGATCACGATGGACCGATATTCCTTTCCCTGCTCCTTTCATAGCCCTCTCGAGTATTTCTGCATCCGGCTCATATTTCTCCGGACAGGCGAGACTAATCTGAAATGGAAGCCGGGCTGCGGCATCGATCCATGAGTTTGCGACATTGTTGCCATCACCGACATAGGCGACCTTCAGTCCTACAAAGCTCCCCTTTTTCTCTTTAACGGTGAAAAGATCACTTACTATCTGACAGGGATGCTCCCGGTCGGTTAAGCCATTTATAACGGGGATGGTTGCGTATCGGGCAAACTCTTCAACAAACTGCTGGGAATAGGTTCTTATCACAACGGCATCCAGATACCGGGACATGACCCTTGCAGTATCGGGAATATCCTCACCTCTGCCAAGCTGTGTATCGCGACTGCTCAAAAATAATGCCATCCCCCCTAATTGGTAAATACCCACCTCAAAGGAAATTCGGGTTCTCGTAGATGATTTCTCAAAAATCATCCCGAGGGTCTTCCCGGAAAGAGGGGTGTGGGGTACGCCCTCCTTAAGCATTTTTTTTAGTTTGTGGGCCTTTTCGAAAATAACCTCAAAATCAGCGCGATCCAGATCATAAACGCTCAAAAAGTCCTTTTTCATTTATTCCCTATCACCTCACCCAGAACATCAACGGCAACATCCACATCCTTTTCTGTAATGACCAACGGTGGAACAAATCTAAGAACATTCCCACCGGTGCAATTGATCAAAAGCCCTTTATCCATACATTCCTTAACGATACCCGCGCCTTCAATAGTAAGTTCCATACCGATGATTAGACCTCTTCCTCTTATATCTTTGATCGCGGTGTACCTGCTTTTCAATTCATGAAGTCTCTTGAGAAAATACTCCCCTACCTTTATCACGTTTTCAAGAATTCCATGATTCAGGATGTTTTCCATAGTTGCAAGGCTTGCAGCCATGGCAAGGGGATTGCCGCCAAATGTTGATGCATGGTTACCTGGCTGGAACGCTGATGCAATTCTATCGGATGTCATCATTACACCTACCGGAAAACCATTGCCGACGGCTTTTGCCAGCGTGACAATATCAGGCTTTATTTTATGATGTTCATAGGCAAAGAGGGCTCCTGTCCTTCCCATCCCTACTTGTACCTCGTCAAGAATCATCAGAATTCCCCGGTCATCGCAAATTTTCCTGACTTTGTTTAAATATTGATCATCGGGAATTTTTATGCCCCCTTCTCCCTGAATCGGCTCCAGCATAATGCCGCATGTCTTATCCGAAATTGCATCCTCAAGGGCCGGAATATCATTGAATGGTATATACTTGAATCCCTCAGGCAGTGGTGAAAAGCCGATTTGAAACTTCGTTTGCCCGGTGGCCGTCACCGTTGCAAGGGTGCGCCCATGAAATGAGTCTATCATGGTAATTAATTCATATTTTCCACCTGCCATGTTCTCGTAGGCATACTTTCGGGCGAGTTTTATCGCCGCCTCATTCGCTTCCGCACCACTATTACAGAAAAAGACCTTGTCGGCAAAGGAGTTTTCAACCAGCATCCGGGCAAAACGAATCTGTGGTTCACTATAATAGAGATTGGATACATGGGTCAGAATTTCCACCTGCTTTTTGATTGCCTCGACTACTTTCGGATGTGAATGTCCCAGGCTGCAGACGGCAATCCCGGCAACGAAATCAAGATACTCCTTTCCATTGCTATCCCAGACCCTGGCGCCCGAACCTCTCACCAGCACAATGGGGAAACGTCTGTATGTTGCCATAATATACTTATCAGAAAGCGCCATTAATTCATCAGTCTTCATATTTACTTCTTCTCCCATTTAGTCGCAAAAAGGATTCGAGCTGTCAGCTAATTGCCGGCATCTTTCTCAGAGATAATTCTTATAATACTATTTCTGTTCCTATGCCCATATCGGTGAAAATCTCAAGAAGTATTGCATGCTTCAATCGCCCGTCGACAATATGGGTTTTTTTGACTCCGTTATTAAGGGCTTTAAGGCAACATTTGACCTTAGGATACATGCCACCTCTTATAACCCCCGTATCTATCATGTTGACTACGTCCCGGTCATTCATAGTATTGATCAGTTGTCCTCTCGCATCCATAACACCTTCTACATCAGTCAATAAGACCAGTTTTTCCGCCTTGAGGGCAGCCGCAACTTCACCGGCTACAATATCGGCATTTATATTATACGTTTCACCATTATCTCCCATACCGGTAGGAGCGATAACGGGAATAAAACCATCTTTTTCAAGTGATACAATCAATTCTGCATGGATATTCTTGACCTTCCCAACCAGACCTATGTCGATAATTTCGGGAGGCGTATCCTTTGCCTTTTCTTCAGTCAAATAATATTTTTCTGCCCGGATCAGATTTCCGTCCTTTCCGCTCAGACCCACTGCCTTGCCGCCATGCTGATTTATGAGACCGACAATTTCCTTATTCACCTTACCTACAAGAACCATCTCTACAATATCCATCGTCTCTCCGTCAGTCACCCGCATACCCTGGACAAACTGAGAGTCCTTACCCAGTTTCTTCAATAAATCCCCGATCTGAGGGCCGCCTCCATGCACCACCACGGGGTGAATACCTATATACTTCAGCATAACTACATCTCTGGCGAATAAATCCTTCAACTCCTTATCAACCATGGCATGTCCGCCATATTTGATAACAATGGTTTTGTTATAGAACCGGCGTATGTATGGAAGCGCTTCCAGAAGGATTTCGGCCCGTTCAATGGATTTTTCTACATCACCCATATTCACCCCAAGATTATATTCTAAATTCTGAATCCTGTATTCTCAATTCTTATTAAAGGATATACCTGCTTAAGTCCTCATCCTCGACAATGTTGTCCAGTTTCTCCTTTACGTAATTCGCATCAATGACGACATCCTGTCCCGCCATATCAGGTGCATTGAAGGAAATGTCGTCTAAAAGGGTTTCCATAATGGTATAGAGCCGCCTGGCTCCAATGTTTTCTGTTCTTTCGTTTACAACTGCGGCCACTTCGGCTATCTCTGCAATTGCATCTTCCGTGAAAGATAGTTTAACCCCTTCTGTTGACATCATCTCGATATACTGCTTAATAAGGGCATTACGGGGTTCCGTCAGGATCCTTACAAATTCCTCTTTCCCGAGGGAATCCAGTTCAACCCTGATAGGAAACCGCCCCTGAAGCTCAGGGATCAGATCTGACGGTTTCGAGGCACTGAATGCACCCGCAGAGATAAAGAGTATGTGGTCCGTTTTGACCATTCCATATCGCGTGTTGACCGTGGAGCCCTCTACAATCGGCAGGAGATCCCTCTGAACACCCTCCCTTGAAACATCCGGACCATGAGTCGAATCACTTCCAACAATCTTATCGATCTCATCAAGAAATATAATACCTGATTGTTCTACTCTCCCAATGGCCGCTTTCGTAACCTTGTCCATATCAACAAGTCTCTGGGCCTCTTCCTGCTCCAGTATCTCCAGCGCCTCGGGAACCTTTACCCGTCTCATTTTTTTCTTCTGCGGAAAAATATTTCCAAACATTTCCTTGATATTCAATCCCATATCCTCGATACCGGAAGATGTAAATATCTCTATCATCGGACCACTTCTGACTTCTGATATCTCTAAATCCACATATCGATTATCAAGTTTCCCTTCACGGAGAAGCCTGCGCATTTTTTCACGGGTGTTATCAAATTGCGGAGCTTGCTCGGCTTCGTTCAGTTCCAAATGTCTGTCTGAAATAAGATCTTCTACCTTCCTCTCAACGGGTTTAGGGGGAAGTAAAATATCAAGAAGCCTCTCTTCGGCAATCTCGGCCGATTTCGGTTTTACATTTTCCTGTTCCTCCGATTTAAGCATGTTTACAGACAGTTCAACAAGATCGCGAATCATGGATTCTACATCTCTTCCGACATAACCTACCTCTGTGAACTTAGATGCTTCTATCTTTAAAAAAGGAGAGTTGTCCAACTTCGCCAGTCGCCGGGCAATCTCCGTCTTTCCTACTCCTGTTGGTCCAATCATAATGATGTTTTTGGGAGATATTTCTTCTCCAAGGTCTTTCGCTACATTCTGACGCCTCCACCGGTTTCGCAGTGCAATGGCAACCGCCCTCTTGGCGTCGCCCTGACCAATGATATACTTATCTAATTGTTCCACAATCTCTCTCGGTGTTAATTGCTTAGACGACATATAAATACTTACCCTTTTCATCCTTTCTATTTCTTATTTTTCCTGTCGTCTGTTTCTTGATGCATATCCAGTTCCTCAACAGTAATGTTGTCATTCGTATAAATGCAAATTTCTGATGCAATCTTCACAGCTTCTTTTGCTATTTCTGTTGCAGTTAAATCCGAATACCTGACAAGAGCGCGCGCTGCCGCCAGTGCATACGGCCCCCCTGACCCTATGGCCATCACATCATCGTCAGATTCAATAACATCGCCGTTTCCTGATATGATCAAAAAATGCTCCTTACTGACAGCAATCATTAATGCCTCCAGGTGTCTCAATATCCTGTCGGTTCTCCAGTCCTTCGTAAGTTCAACAGCCGCCCTCAATAGATTGCCTTTATACTGCTCCAGCTTCTGATCAAACCGGTCAAAGAGTGTAAACGCATCGGCAGTTGCACCCGCAAATCCAACGATCACCTGATTGTTATACAACCTGCGAACCTTTCTGGCGCCGTGTTTCATTACCGTTACATCAATGGTAACCTGACCATCCCCGGCAACAGTAACCTTTCCCTTATGCCTTACGGCTAATATGGTAGTTCCCCTTATTTTCATGAGTCATCCTTATTATTTTACCTTTAGAGAATTTTCCCCTGTTGGATAAACCTCCCTTTTCACGGACTTATTTATTCGTGCCTTCGGATGAGCTTTATCATAGACTTCCAGCAGTCTGCCGACACTGACAGACGTATATCTTTGTGTTGTGGAGAGGCTTTCATGACCAAGAAACTCCTGAATGGCCCGCAGATCAGCACCGGCTTCCATCATATGGGTGGCAAAAGTATGCCGCAGCGTATGGGGACTTATTTTTCTGTCTAATCCGCTCGAAAGAACCAATTTATCCAGGATTCTTGCTACACTCCTCGTACTTAGCCTGGTCCCCTCCCTGCTGATAAAGATTGGCTCATCTGAACCATTTTCAATATTTCTACACGGAATTTCGTGCCTTTTTTCAAGATATAAGCTCACGGCGCCGGTGGCCTGGTCGCCGACAGGAACTATTCTTTCTTTCTTTCCCTTTCCCCTGATCTTCATCAATCCTTGATTGTAATCGATATCTCTCATGTTCAGACCCACCAATTCGCTGAGACGAATGCCCGAAGAATAAAATAACTCTACAATGGCTCTGTCTCTTAAACCAATAGCGTCCGTACGGCTTTTTGCGTTGAACAGTACGGACATTTCATCAACAGACAGGAATGCAGGTATATATTTTTCTATCTTCGGCGCCTGAACCATCTGGGCCGGGTTAACCTTCACTTTTCCTTTACGTTGGAGATAATTAAAAAAAGTCCTGAGTGCGGACACTTTTCTTGATATGGTAACTTTCTTAAGCCCTTCACGATAGAGTGATGCCAAATATGCCCTGATTATCATATGGTCTATATCAATAAGGGTATCTGTGTCGTTTTTTTTAGCAGATATGTTATTAGCGTCAAGGAATGTTTTGAACTGCCTCACATCGGCGAGATAATTTCCCCTTGTATTCGGCGAGAGGTTCCTCTCAACATCCATGTGAATTCCGAAATCCTCGATTTCCTTTTCCATATCTCTTAAAAAATAAGAGCCACGACATTTTTCAAGTTTAAGTACTTCCGTACTCTCTCGTGGCAATACATGTAATTATTACAGCTACTTCCCAGCGAATATCACATCCCGTAAGCCCGCAGACTATACCATCCTCCCATGCCTGATCTCTTAAATATCCCGCTTACATCACATCTTATACTTCCCAAAATCCTCGGGAGAAAGATTTTCCAGAAATTCCTTTAATTTTTCATCTTTTAAATTATCGAGCTCTGTAATTTTCTTCCCAAAATCAACATTCCTTGATTTTTCGATAACCTTTTCAGCAACAAATATCGGGGCATTGGCCCTCAAGGCTAATGCAATCGCATCACTCGGCCTGGAATCAACCACCATTGTTTTATCATCCTTAGTTAAATGGATATTGGCAAAAAAAGTGTTGTTTCTGAGATCGTGAATCTCAATTTTGATGACTTCAACGTCAACGGTCTTCAAAATTTCATATATTAGATCGTGCGTCATGGGTCTGGAAAAAGAAATTTTTTCCAGCTCTGTTGCAATAGCGCTGGCCTCGAAAAGGCCTATCCATATAGGGATAGCTTTTTTCTCATCGAGGTCTTTTAAAATTACGATAGGCGTATTTGTCAGCGGATCTATCGTTAATCCGGCAACTTTCATCTTAACTAACATTGAGTAACCTCCTCTTCAGTGAGTACACCCCTCAGGGAATGGAGATATGCATCGGTTATTACGACAGAAACGGTTTTGCCGATCAGGTCATTATACCCTCTGAAGTTTACAATTTTATTTGTCCGTGTCCTTCCTGCCACATCTTCTCTTGAGTTTTTACTTATACTTTCAACGAGAATCTCTTCCATGTTGCCTATCAGGTTTCTATTTTTCGAGAGAGTATGTCTCTCTTGAAGAGACTGAACCAATTGCAGCCTGTCACGCTTTACACATATACTAACCTTGTCGCCAAGTTTTGCCGCAGCGGTCCCCTCACGTTCCGAGTACTTGAAGGAAAATATGTTATCAAACCTGATTTTCTCCATCATGTCAATCGTTGCCTGAAAATCCCTCTCCGTTTCACCGGGGAATCCTACAATAATATCCGAAGTTATACTAATGTGTGGACACGCGGTCCTGAGCTTATCCACTCTATCAAAGTAATCAGTCATTGTATAACGCCTGTTCATCATTTTGAGTATCCGGTCAGATCCCGCCTGTACCGGAAGATGAATATGTTCACATAATTTATCGACCTCAGAAAAGCAACTTACCAATGCATCGGAGAGATCCTTAGGATGCGAGGTGGTAAATCTGATCCTCTCAATTCCTTCAATCTCTCCCATTTTTTGCAACAAATCGGCAAACGCATGTCCATTACCTGTAGTTCCGCTATATGAATTGACATTCTGACCGAGGAGGGTTACCTCTTTGACACCATGATCGGCAAGCACTTTGACTTCATCGACAATTTCCCTAAGTGGTCTGCTCTCCTCGCGCCCCCGCAGATTGGGAACAACACAGTAGGAACAAAAATTATTACACCCTTGCATTATCGTTACATAAGCACTTACTTTTCCATTTTTAGCTCGTACCGAAATACCGAGTGAATTAACCGATTCGTGAAATTCCGTGTGAACGACCGGTGTTCTTTCTTTTTGGATCTTTGCTATTAATTCAGGAAGAAGATGTATGTTATGTGTACCGAAAACCAGATCCAGACAAGGTACTTTTTCAATGAACTTTGCCCCCCACTGCTGAGCAAGACACCCCCCCACTCCGATAATGAGTTCAGGCTTTATTGTCTTTAATTTTTTTAATCTGCCGAGTTCACTATATACTTTTTGAGCAGCCTTCTCTCTGATACTGCACGTATTGATGATGATCAGGTCAGCTTTCCCAATATCATCGACACTTTCATATCCCGACGTTTCCATCAACGCCATGATCTTTTCGGAATCATGGACATTCATCTGACAACCAAACGTACGAATAAAGAGAGACTTCTTCTCCAATCTTTCCAATTATCCTGAGTATTTATTATTATGAAATTATTAATATAAGGGTAACGTATAGTCAATACATTTTTAATACCAGAAAATAATTCATTTCTTCTTTCCGACAAGAATTTCTTAAAATAATACTTTGAATGCCGTATTGCTGTCGGTTGATCGTGTAGCCAATGGATGAAAAGCACAGGAGGTTGGCGACATACGCACCATGAAACTTGTATTTTAACGAAGCCGCACGTTATCAACCGGAATGTGATTTATGAGAAGATCATCAACTACTTGGAAGGATTAAAGATGTATAAATAAATGCATAGCAGCGATTTCTATCGGAA
This sequence comes from Deltaproteobacteria bacterium, assembly GCA_026388545.1. NCBI lineage: Bacteria > Pseudomonadati > Myxococcota > Myxococcia > Deltaproteobacteria bacterium. Next base: position 63,564 of record JAPLJS010000027.1, on the reverse strand, counting down.
CATTCTCTAGATTTAATCCAATACTTTTCTTATTCTATCAGACAAGTCATTCATCTGAAACGGTTTCTGTATAAATGTTCTGCAACCCCTTTCCATGATCTCCTTTGCCTTGCCGTTTATGCTGTACCCGCTGGATAGAATCACCCTGATGTCAGGATTTAAGGACTTGAGAACATCAAACGTCTCTCCACCACCCAAACCCGGCATTATCATGTCCAGAATAACCAGATCAATCTCGGACCCCTTATCTTTGTATACTTCTATGGCCTCACGACCGCTCCTTGCTATATAAACCCGATAACCCAACACCTCTAAAAGCTCCTTACTCACATCAATAATTACATCTTCGTCATCCACAAGAAGAATAGTTCCATCACCTTTCACAATACCTACAGGAACTTTCTCCTCCTTTATCACTTTCTTGTCCGATGCAGGAAAATAGATAGTGAACGTTGTCCCGTGGCCCCTCTCACTGTATACATTGATCATACCTTTATGTCCCTTGATAATACCATATGCAGACGCAAGCCCCAGACCTGTACCTCTCCCCATCTCCTTCGTGGTGAAAAAGGGATCAAATATCCGCTCTTTCGTCTTCCCATCCATTCCTACACCTGTGTCCGTCACTGAAACTTTGACATATTTTCCCGTCTTGACGGAATACGGTTTCACATACTCCTTATCAATAGTAACATTGGCCGTCTCCAGATACAAATCCCCGCCACTCGACATGGCCTGCCAGGCATTCACATAAAGATTTAAAAGCACCTGCTCAATCTGCCCGCGATCAATCTCCACCGCCCAGAGATTCTCTTCAAGCGACCGGTGAACAGTGATTTCCTTCTTTGTCCTCCCAAACATTGTTGATGTCTTATCAATGATCTCGTTTAAGTCGGCAACCCTGACCTCGTATCGCCCACCACGTGCAAATCCCAAAAGCTGCTTGGTTAATTCCGCACCACTTCTTACCTGCTCTTCGATTCTTTTAAGCTTATCGTAATGGGGGTGGTTTGTATTCATATCAAAGAGGATGAGGGATGTGTACCCTTGAATGCCCATCAATAGATTGTTGAAATCATGGGCAATACCGCCGGCTAAGGTACCTATTGCCTCGATTTTATGAGCCTGCCTCAGCTCTGTCTCTAGTTGCTTCCGATCACTAATGTCATTCATTATAACAACGGTTTTATTCTCTTCATCTCTAATCGGCAAAATAGTAAGAGAAACTTCTTTTCCGTTTATAAGTCGATATGAATCACCATTTATGTTTCGGGTAATCATTGCGTCATTTCCAATAAGATTGTTCACCCTCATGCGGTCAATCTCATGAAATAGATCAAGGACATTTAAAGCTAAGAGCTTTTCCTCAGTTATCCCGACAATAGAAATTGCAGTCGGGTTTGCAAAAACGATCTTTGCTTCAGAGGTTATTTCAAAGATACCTTCAGATATACTTGATAGAATAATTTCCAAATGTCTTTTTACAGAAAGTAATTCCAGGACAACACCCCGCGAATAGGTCTCTTCAATACCTATGACTTCATTCGTAAAATCACAGGGTCTAGACAAATCTATTCTATCTAAAGTTGCTAAAACGCGTTCAGACATTTTATTAAAGGGACCCTTGGCAATGCAGGCATTAGCTCCCAGTTCAGTCAAGTTTATTTCATGCTCGGCAGCAACAGCGGAAAGAATTATTATATACGCATCTTTCATGCGCGGCATTTTACGTATCATCCGGCACAGCTTCTCTCCGTTAATATTTGGCATGATGAAATCCATAATTATGATATCCGGTGTGCAGGTTTCCAAAAGCTTAAGAACAGTCAGCCCGTCTTCTGCTGTTGACACCTGATAATCATGTTTTAAAAGGAGATTATTCATAAAGCTCAATATGACGGGGTTATTGTCCACAACCAATACCTTCTTTTCTCTACTTAGTCTCTTCTCAGCAGTGTCAAGCATCTGTTCCCACTTAATGTTCATCGTTGACATAATCTGTACCTCTTTAGTTGCTGCCTTTGATATTGCATTGATAATTGTCCCTGTAAGACCTCAACAAACATGATGAAACTACTACACTATTAATACAATAATGGTGTTTATTGTATCCTAATGATAAACTTCTGTTAGATAAACAAGTTCTTTCGCCAAGCGTTCAGTAGCTTCTTCGGCTCCTTCCAGAATATTTTGACGGGCCTTCATTTCGATCTCCTTCGCGATTTCAGACATTTCCGGTATGCCAAGGCTTTCGGCAGCACCTCTTATGGTATGGGTTGTTTCATAAACTCGTTTTGAATCCCCATCATGCATCGCAGAATACAATTCACTTAAATATGAAGTGCTCGTTTCAATAAAGAGTACTAACAGCGATAAATACTCATCCTCTTCCAAACCGACATTTTCCGCCATTTGTTTCAGAATGATACGTGTTTCTTTCGAACCGTCCATTTATCAATTATCTCCTTTATAACTTCAAGCTTCACCGGTTTAGCAAGATAGTCATCCATACCAGCGTTGATGCACTTTACACGGTCTTCCTCCATCGCACCGGCCGTCAAGGCAATTATTGGGATATCTCCATATCCTCTACTTCTGATTACTTTAGTAGCTGCCATACCATCCATCACCGGCATTTGAACATCCATGAAGATCAAATCAAATGTGTTATTTGTCATGCTGAGCTTTTTAATTGCCTCACGGCCATTACTTGCCAGTTCTACATGATGTCCTGCTTTGCACAGCATAATTTTTACCAAATTCTGATTGACTATATTATCTTCAGCCAGAAGTATTTTCAGTGAGGAATTCTCTCCCTGTGCAGCCCTGCATCGATCGATCATCTTTCCATTCCTCAGACTATTTCTCTTTCCCGAGTCTCTCGTATCATTTATTTTTTCCTCTATGGTCTGAATCAACTTTTGCTTCCGAACCGGTGTCTGAATGAATGAAATCATTCCCGATAATTCGTGTTCCAAGACAACTCTTTCCTTGATGGGGCCATATACGAGCAAACGAATATCTCCCGTACGTGCTACCCGGATCATTTCAACAACTTTATTTATATCCGGTAATCGTATATCCAGCATGCAAAAGTCAAAGGAATCATTGTTATCATGGGCATAGTGTAAAGCAGGCAAAACATCTTCCCCTTTTTGTGTCGTCATAACGCGCATACAGGAAGATTCAATCATGTGTGATAATATTTGAAGATTTGTCTTATTCTCACCAACAATGAGAACCCTTTTATCGATAAGAGAAGTATAAACTTTATTTTTATTAAAGTTAGGCTCATCCAGCCAAGCCGTGAAATGAAATACACTGCCCCTGCCTGTCTCGCTTTGCGCCCATACATCGCCATTCATCAACTGCGAGAGTTTTTTGCATATTGACAGCCCGAGTCCAGACCCACCATACTTCCGAGTAGAAGAACAATCTACCTGCTGAAATGAATCAAAAATTGAAGATAGCTTATTCTTCGGAATACCGATACCGGTATCTTTGACCACTACGTGGATTTTCACCTGATGGTTCTGTCTATCCTCTCCATTAAGGTTTAGTTCAATTTCACCAGCGTCAGTGAACTTCGCAGCATTCTCCATCAAATTCAAGAGAACCTGTCTAAATCTGTATGGATCTCCCTTTACAGAGGAAGGAAGGCTGTCTCCTATGCGACACACTAAAACGATAGGCTTTCCTTCGATCCTGGGCTGGATAATATCGCAGACATCATATGCTACTTCCTCCGGATCAAAATCAATATTCTCAAGTTTCAACTGTCCAGCCTCACCTTTTGAGAAATCGAGAATGTCATTGATAAGGAAGAGCAGTGCCTCACCGCTTTTTTTGATTGTGTCGACATATTTACTCTGCTCTTCATCGAGATCAGTATTGAACAACAAACCGGTAAAGCCAATCACCCCGTTCATCGGTGTCCTGATTTCATGGCTCATGTTCGCCAGAAATTGACTTTTCGCGATATTCAGTACATTTGCCGCCTCCAGAGCCTTTTGCAGGTCTTCTGTACGTTTTTTTACGAGATATTCAAGCTGTCTGTTCGTGTCATTTATTTTCTTATACAGAAAGGCGTTTTCGAGCGCCCGTGCCGTATTAAATAATATTATCGTTAGGAGGTTCGATAATACATTGTTGACAGCAAGCTCATCATTTACAAGAATACCCACCACCATTCCTATTACCTGTGATCGTGTAACTAGGGGGTGAAATACTAACGTATGATTGAAATATTTTGCCGGAACTGTAACCGCCCGGTTTTGGTACAATGCCCAGGCGAAAACTCCTTCGGCAATTTGAAATTCCACCTCTTTTTCAATCATGAGCGAATCTGCTTCCGGTTCACACTCTGTAAGAATAAAATCAGAATTTTCTTCATCAATCATATAGAGCGCGAGCACCTGGAACGGCATCAGGCGCTTCAGCTGAATCATGGCCGCACTGAAAATGACGGCAGGCTCTTGATCCGGAGGATTGATGCTGTTCTTGAAATCTCCGAGGGATACAACCATATCCAGCGCATCCAATGTCCAGCGATTCGCTTCCTCTAAATGTCTTATCCGTTCTTCTAAATCAAACAGATACGTTCTTTTTTTTGTAGTCTTCAACATGTTCAGGCTTTCCGAATAAGGATTGCACAACATCTTTAACTTCTCGCTCCAACTGATCCAACGTGGGAGAGAGCACGCTTGAAGGAATTCCGATGAGTTCCAAAGCTTTCTCATCTAAAGATGGAATATATTGTTCCCCGCTATTGCCCATCTGCATTGCGTGGGCAATAATGTCAGCTACGTGAACTACGGACGTTTCGATAGGATATCGTCTCGCTTCCCGTGGCGAATGATGATATGCCACTACCTCTTCCAGAGAAGGTGGTAGATTCCAGAACCGCACTAATATACTCCCCAAATCCGAATGGTTAAAACCGATAACTTCTTTTTCAACTAAATAAAGCAATTCTCTATTGGCCTTGCAGCGGAGAATCATTTCCCGCGCTGTTTCCGGTATTTTCTTGTAGATAATGAGCCTGCCTATATCATGAATGATACCCGCTGCAAAAAAACGTTCCACATTCATTTCACACCGTCGGTAGGTTGCAAGTATTTTTGCAGCGAGACCACATGCTACACTATGTCTCCAGAACGATTCCATGCTGACAAGCTCCTCCGGTATTCCTTTAAACAAACTCATTATAGAAGTTGCCAAAGCGAGATCGCGTATCTGTTGTGTACCTACGATAAAAAGGGCACGACTGACTGTTTCGATTTTCGATGGGAAACCATAGAACGCACTGTTAACAAGCTGGAGCAATCGGGAGGTAAGACCGGGATCATCACTTAGTATGTCGCTGATATCTTTCATGGAAGATCGGGGATTATTTACCGCCTCATTGATTTTCATATATATGACCGGCAAAGATGATACTTGTACTAATCCTTTTAAAAGATCCTCCGGCTTCTTAATCATCGATCTGTCCTCCCGATCTGCGTCGAACCAGACGAAGTGTGAGCAAATGAAACAGTTCCTTCATAAATGGATGTTCTATGTCTACATGACGGAAACGTTCACGAATCTGATTTTCCACCTCCTGGAAAAGTAACGGGTCAAGTTGAGCGACAATATTTGCAGCAAGTTCCTCCTTTTCGTAACCCCTTATATCGGCTTCTGTTATTCCCCACATTCTAAAGACCCTCAGATGCTTTTCACTGATTGTGTTCCCGCCTGCTAATATTACACGACCACTTCGATCTTTTATGTCGCCGGCCAGAATCATGCCCTCGTGAATGTCTTCCAGATTGATTACCCCCATTTTCTCATCCCCAATTACTGTATTTATATTCTTGTTGCATACGCTGAGTCTTCAAAAACGAACCCCATATATTTATCGTCATTTTCTCTGAAAACTTTATTCTGATACCAACGATAACTAATAAACAAATTTATATAAAAAGGGTATAAAGATGTATTTTTAAAGTTTTCGTAAAAAGTCGGGTTTCGTCTCAAATTGTCATTCATGCTGATGTGGGAATCCAGTAATATTAAATAGTTCTGGACTCCCGCCTCCGCGGGAGTGACATGGTTTTTGACTTTTTACGAGTTCATCATTTTTAAAACATAAACATGAAAATATTGAAGCAGTCATCGGGGAATGTACTCGCTGCTGATTTATGGATAAGTGACTGCTGCAGGAACTGACGCCCTGAAGGAAGGCGCTGATTCGCCTTAAAGACCAAACTTATACTGTGTGTTTCTTATCAAGGACAATGAATGGCGAAATTTAATTACATATACAAGGGTGGGATTGGAAGATATGCATGCGAGGAGGATGAGGATATAATTCCTGTTACGTTTTTGATAGAAGATCTCTCTGAATTGCCAGGATTTTTCCGCCCAGTAAATAGCTACATTTCTTATCCATTTTCAAAAAATGAACCGACACATATTCTATATCAGCCCGCCTTTCGGCTTCAGAAGGATACCATACATTTACTGCTTTTGCTTCAAGACTAAACTTGTGTAAATCAAGGGTTAAAATCATTTTGATCATTATTCCCGGTTCGATGGGATGATTATTTGAATGGCAAAAACGAGCGCCGCCAATAGAGATATCTAGGATATTAACTTTTGCATCTCTCACATAAAGATGGATACCATTATCTGACCTGGGTTTCACCCTGTAGTGCATTCTTAAATCATATATATTCAGCTCACTGCCCCGGATTATGGTAATGGCCTGGACTGTTTTTGATGAATAGAGATTATAATCATTCACGATATTCACCACTTTACCAGAAAAACCAATACGCCTGATATTATCCTTTTTCTTTATAAGATAGGTGACTGTTATGTGTTCACCAACATGATACCTTGTAAATGGTGGATTTGTCTGAGACAATATACTATTAACACCGTCGGTATCGTACACTGTTGCATTTCTGACATCTGTTATTTCCTTTTCGATGTCAATATGCATGACGAGATTGACACTCATTCCAGGTCTGATATCACTTAACTTTTCCACTTTAACGCCGTTTCATCACATGAGAATAAATCTAATAATGCGGAATTTCCGTATTTCAACCTTAGCAAAGAAAGAGAGTTATTTCAAATTATTATGCTACTGAAGCCAATTATATTTTTCATTTTTTTCATTTTACCATAAATATTAAGCTGATACCATCTTCCACCAGAATCATTTGGTAAGTAACTGTGATAATTTCCAAAAATACTTGAAAGCGAGAGAAATTCAGGGTATATACAACGCAACGAGAATTCTCACTCATAGTGGATGGGAATTGACAGGAAGGAAAAGTATTGAGCAAACAAGTAGTAGTCAGTTTTGAAGATAACCTGATTAAGGTGGTTTACGCATCGTACGAAAGGGAAAAGACGGTCGTCCATAAGACAAACGTTTTTCAGGAAGAGGAATTTGACTCTTTCTTAAAAACTGCCAAATTACCTGATCTCACGGTGCTCTGCCACTTCAAAAGATTTTATAGCGATATTATAGCTGCTCCCCCTGCAAAACCTGCATATCTTAAAAAAATCATTGAGACTGAAATAAGAAAACGTTTTCCAGTATTGAATGACTTATCCTATTTCTACTGCGATCTCACGGAAAAATCGTCAACTGAGAAGGGAACAAGGGAAATATTTTTCTTTGCCGTTGACAATAGTGAGCTCACTGAAATTATAGAGCGATTCAATAAATATGGTAAATCAGTCAAATACATTTACCCAGATATTCTCGCACTTTCCCACTTAATAAAGACATCTGATGACTGGAGCAGTAAAACGGTGCTTTCTTTATTGAATTCAGAAACAGACAGAACCCTTTTTCTCATCAAAAATGGGCAGATTTGCTTTATCAGAGTCACGCCATCTTTGGGGCATGAAGTCGCTGATATTGATATCGACAATATCAACATGACTGTCAGTTACTGCCGGCAGAAATTACGATTGTATCCCGAACAGATAATACTGATGAATGCTGTAAAAAAAGAAGGGGGTTTTAACACGATTATTCCTACGGTATCTGTCAAGCACCCTTCAAACGTCCTTGCCTCCGATGAAACACTCACAAATTTTGCTGCACCGGTATCAGCTATCATTTTCGGACAAAAACTCAGGAATCAGAATCTTCTCCCTCATAAATACAAAATGTTGTACACTCAGAGAAGCATAGCTTCTTATGCCGTTGTTTTTTTTCTTCTGTTTTCCCTCATTGGACTTGGTCACATTTTAATCAATCTATCAGAAATATCCCGGATAAATGAAAAAATTAATTTACTGAGAAAAGATATCTCAGGAATTGATGCAGCAACATCAGCATATGAAAAAGAAACCGAAAAAATGCAGCAATTTCTCCCTTTAATCAATTTCGTTAACGAAGCAAACTCAAGCCCCGACATACAAAAGGCGCTCGTTTCATTAAAATTCCTGCCCATGGAAAACGTGCATATTCAAACCATCCAATTAAACAATAAGAACGTTTCTTTGCTGATCCAGGTATCCGGCATTATTACACATAAAAACTACGGAGAAATGCACAGAGTCTTTACAAAGCTCCTCGCTAATTTCACTAATGTTTCAGGTATGGCGGTTATTTCAAAAAACATTGATCTAAAAAATGGAAACTTTCAAATAGATGTTGAAAACAAGATCTAATTCTGCAGAACGCTTACCCATGGACGCAAAGCTTAAAAAGCTTCTATTATATTATGCTGTTTCCGCACTCTTTGCTACGGTGCTCATCTCTGGTGCAATTCTCACAGAGACGTACATAACAAGCCTATCAGATACGTTAAATAAATTTCAAACTCTCAAAATAAATAGTGTCAAGATGAAAGAAACGTCGAAAAATGTAGGCGAAACTATAGTAAATATCAGGGCGCTTTTCCCGTCATATGATAAAACGGAAGCGATGGAAGGCGCGATCTTGACAGCAATTGATTCTATTAAGTCACGTATTAAAGGTGCGGATATAGCCATTGCAAATTTTGAAAAAAAGGGGGACGAAATCGCACTACCGGTAACTATAATCGGTACGATTCAGGACTATACAGTATTTATTAACGACATAGGCTATCTGCAGTCTCTCGTTTCACCCTTTTTCTTTATCAATGATGTAACTATCTCAAACCGATCAGATGCAAAAAATGCGGTAATTAGTATTGAGATCAAAGGAATAGTAAAAATGCAGTCAGTAAATATAGGCGGCAGTTCGTGAACGAGAATAATAAAATTATCATCTTCCTTTTATCGATTCCTGTAATTGCCATAATCATTATTTTGCTTATTTCAAGGGTAAATTTTGCACCATCATTTTCTCCCGCTGAGCAAAAAGTCTTCACCTTTACCGATGAGCGTACACCCAAGCTTACGGAGAGAAAATCATTGTCTTTCGGTTCTCTAAAAAGCCCGATCAACCTTACACAAAGCCGGGAAAGTGAATTCCCGAAGACATCACTCGCAGAAATCGTACCTCCGCCGGCCATTGCGGAAAAAAGGGTTTCATTTATTTTAGTCAATCAGAAAAGAAAATTTGCTATTATTGACGGCAAGCTTGTACATGAAGGTGACAAAATGGATAATCATTCAATCGCAAGGATTGAAAAAGACAAGATCTTATTAAAAAACAGAGAAGGTGAAAAATGGCTGAAGTTAGATTAAACAATTGTTCTGTGTTAAAATTGTTTTTGTTTCTGGGATTTTTCCTATGCATGATATCTTGTTCTGCACTCGAAATTAAAAGAGAAATCCAGATTCCAAAGGAAGCTAAAGAATCGACAGGTGCACAACCTTCCCCTGCCACACCGGTAAAAACACCCGATTTTGTTCCTGTCCATGACGACATATCACCGCTCAAGACGAGAATAGTTGATCTGTCCGCACGAAACACGCCCTTGCGGGATGCGCTCTTCATTATCGCAGAGGCAACCGGACTTAATTTAGTAATGGATACCGATGTAAATGCTGAAACTCCGATTACACTCAATTTGAAAAATGTAACCGCAGAGGATGCTTTAAACAGGGTCTGTGCTTCCGCTGACTATTTTTACACGGTAAAAGATAACATGCTCTTCATTAAAGCAACATCCACAAAAACCTTCGAACTGGGGTTCCCTGCAATTGTGCAAACCTATCACACAGACTTAGGCGGCGACATGCTTGGCGGCGTAACTTCGGGAACCGGCGGGGGCACCACCGTCAAGGGAAATATTTCTCAAAAATCTGAAACCGATAAATCTGCGTACAACTTCTGGGATGTCATTGAAAAGTCCCTCGATAAAATCACAGGCGCCTCAACTGGAGCACAAAACATTACGGTTAACCGTCTAACCGGAACCATCATTGTCACGTCAACGAAAAAAAACCTTGAAAAAATTGAGAACTACCTCAATACAATCAAAAAGGTTATCAACAGGCAGGTTCTGGTAGAGGCGAAGATCATCGAGGTCAGCCTGTCCGACGGCCTCCAATTCGGCATTAACTGGAATTATGTTTTAAATACACGAGAGGGCCAAAGCGCAACCTTTGCAACGAGACAATTTGCCGATGGAGTTTCTGCAGCAGCCCCCAACTTCAGCATAGCGACAGTGGCATCTGATTTCACTTCTCTTCTTCGCGCCATCCAAACTCAGGGGGAAACAAGAATCCTGTCAAATCCCCGTGTAAGTATCATGAATGGACAGACATCAATTTTAAGTGTGGGGCAGGATAAAAATTATATTTCAAAGATCGAATCAACTACCACAACGGGCAGTCCCCCTGTCATTACCTTTACGGTTAACACAAGCAGCCTGCTTTCCGGCATCATGATCGGGATTGTTCCGTTTATCAGTGAGAGCGGCGAGATAACCCTGAGTATTACTCCTATTACCTCAGACCTCGTAAAACTAGATGAACGGAAACTCGGCACACCGGATAGCTCGGGAAACTATCCGTTCCTCATTCAACTTCCCACCGTTAATCTCAGACAACTGAGCACGACTGTAAAGGTCAGAAATGGACAGATGGTCATAATCGGGGGGCTTATCTCTAACAGGGAAGAGATCGCGGATAGCCAAATCCCAGGGCTGGGAGACATCCCTCTATTGGGTTACCTATTTAAAAGCAGGACAAAATCGGTAACAAAAACCGAACTTGTCGTGTTAATTCAGCCCATGATTGTATCTAAATAAAAAAACAGTACTTTACCATAACAATAAGGATGCAAACAGTATGGCAGCAGTAAAGATTGGAGAAATCCTTCAGTCAAAAAACCTGATTAATGAAAACCAGCTTCAGATTGCCCTTATCCAGCAAAAAATTACCGGCGAGCTTCTCGGTGATGCCATCGTAAAGTTAGGCTTTGTATCATCGAAAGAACTTGGTCAGGCTTTAGCCGAACAGGCGGGCGTTGAATACATCGACCTGAGTCAGTACCCTATTTCGGAAGACGCCCTGATACTTTTTCCAAAAGAAGTCGCGGAAACAACCGGTTTCATTCCCATCGAAATCACAGAAGGAAGGTTGAGCATTGGTGTAACCAATCCGAGTAATATTGTGGCCGTTGACAAAGTTGCGTCAATTACTAAAAATCAACCGAAAGTATATATGGTTGACCCTGACAATTTCCGTGAGTCTCTGGAGAAAGGCTACTTTTTTCTCGAGAATCCGATCCAGCAGAACAGAGAAAGAATCCTCAAAGAAATAAAAGAATCAAGAACTGCGAGTGGGGCAGCCGTGACATCCTTAACTGACCTCATTTTCATGGACGGGATTCGAAGAAATGCGACAGATATACATATTACACCGGCATCAGATATTATTCACATATTTTACAGAATAGATGGGGTATTACAATACGGGCATGCCCTTCCGCGCATCGTTCATACGGGCAGCGTATCGAGGATAAAAATTCTATCCAAGCTCGATATTGCAGAAACACGACTTCCTCAGGACGGCTCTTTCACATTTGATTTCCTTCATAAAGGATACGATATCCGGGTATCTACTATACCCACCATCTACGGCGAAAATGTAGTAATGAGGATTCTTGCTGGCACAGGGCCCCTTCTCAGGATTGACAAACTCGGATTTGACGAGCACATTGTGAAAATAATAAGGTCGCTTTTTCAAAAACCCTATGGAGTTATTCTCATTGCCGGTCCAACAGGTTCCGGTAAGACAACCACACTGTATGCCGCCCTCAGAGAAATTAACCTCCTGGAGAGAAATGTTATTACCGTCGAGGATCCCGTTGAATACAAGTTAAGTCTTACGAGACAGACCCAGGTAAACGTGAAGGCCGGATATGATTTTGCCTTCGCCGCAAGAAATTTCATGAGACAGGATCCTGATGTCATGCTTATCGGAGAAATCAGGGATGAAGAAACAGCAAAGATAGCAGTTCGTACATCAATCACGGGCCATCTTGTCCTTTCCACCATTCACTCAAATGATGCGGTAACATCCATACCACGGCTGCTGGATCTGCAGGTGGATAAATTCCTCGTATCATCATCACTTCTTGCCATCATCGCACAGAGACTGGCAAGGAAGATATGTCAGTACTGCAAAACAGAGCACGCCCTAAGAGACGAAGATCATGAACTTTTAAAAGAATACAACATACAGATCGACAAGTCATACAGGGGTGTTGGATGCAGTAAGTGTAGCGGTTCCGGCTATGCAGGAAGGTTGGTTATAGGAGAAATTCTGACCATCGACAATGAGTTACGGGAATTGATCTATTCTGATATTCCTATCACTGCCATACAGTCAGCAGCCATACGGAAGGGCATGGTCCCACTTAAAGAAGACGGGCTGAGAAAGGTTGCTCAGGGAATAATATCTTTCGAGGAATTACTCAGGGTGACGGGATGAACAGCTATTCCTATAAGGCATTGGACGCCAAAGGCGCTCTCATTAGGGGCGTCCTCGAAGCGGATAATACCTCTTCAGTACACGAAAATCTCACAACCCGAGGCTTATATGTTCTTTACGTTAAAGAATCAAGCGTAATACTTAAAAAAATAACTGACAGATTCATCACATGGAGAATCCGGAGAAAGGATATTATTGAATTTTCATCGAACCTTTCAATCATGATTCGTGCCGGCGTTCCGATCCTTACCGCAATTGATGACATTATCGACACAATAGATAATGAACACTTAAAGGCCACCATCAGTGATATCAAAAAAAACATAGAAATGGGCGCCAGACTTTCCGATGCCCTGGAACTTCATAAAGCGGTATTTCCTGACATTTTAATCAGGCTGGTGAGAGTCGGAGAGGAAACAGGACGTTTAGAAGAAAGCCTCTCGGAAGTCGCTGAGCATCTTCAGAAGTTACAAGATCTTGCCTCCACAGTAAAGCGGGCCCTCATCTACCCTTTATTCTCATTAATTACGACAGGTGCTGCCGTCATTTTCTGGCTTGCATATGTCTTGCCAAAAATCATGCAGGTTATTCGTGACTTAGGTGTCAAAATGCCTCTGCTAACAAAAATACTCTACGAGTTGAGCAAATTTACCGAACAGTATTGGTACATCTTCCCAATCATTCCCGTATTGATTTTTTTCGTCCTGCAGGCCATGAAATTGAGGCCTGTAACACGATACTACCTGGACTACATAAAAATAAAAACCCCCATTATCAGACTCCTCACCTATAATAAACTGCTTGCTCTTTTCTCAGAACAATTAAGATTACTGATTACAGCGGGAATTACAATTGATCGATCTTTAGAGATTGCCGCTGAGGTCATGGGAAACGAAGTCTTCAAAAAAGCAATACTTGACTCAAAGATGAACATTGTGGCGGGAAATAGAATTTCGGATTCGTTGAGCGCCCACAGCATATTCCCACCATTGTTCATCAGGATGGTAGCTATCGGTGAGTCAAGTGGTAACCTCGACAAGCAGTTTGGTTTTCTCGCTACACACTACTACAAACTGGTGGATGACTTCTCCGATAAAGTGGGCAAGATGATTGAACCCATTCTCATAATAACCCTGGGATGTCTCATGGGGCTTATGGTTGCAGGCGTTCTGCTACCCATGTATGATGTTTTTACCAAACTCGCCGGATAGTAACTGATTATGGATTACTTAGAGTTCTTTAATCTCAACGAAGATCCGTTCGGACTTACGCCGGATTCACACTACTTCTACCCCTCAAAAATGCATAATGATGTTCTGGCATCCCTGGATTATGCCGTGGAGCAGAAGGAGGGTTTTTCTCTTATCATCGGTGAACCGGGAACGGGAAAGACGACGATCCTCAAGATATTTATTGATCGGTGGAAGGAAAAGGCGGAAATTGCCCTGATTATGACACCGAGGCTTTCCCCGGAGGAACTGTTGCAGGCTATCCTGGATGATTTAAATATTTATCTTGAAACAACAAACAAGAACGAAATGATAAAAGTTTTTAGAGACTTCCTCATAAATCAATCCCTTGCAGGTAAAAGAGTAATCATAATTGTGGATGAAGCCCAGAATCTATCCGACGGTTCTCTGGAAGAGTTGAGACTGCTGTCAAATTTAGAGACTGAAAAGGAAAAACTCCTGCAAATTATTCTTGTCGGGCAACCCGAGCTTCAAAGAAGATTACATTCCGAAGGGTTACGGCAGTTGGACCAGAGGATTTCGATCAGGGCAACATTGAGGCCTCTCACAGCGTTGGAAACGTACGATTATATCACCTTCAGGTTGATTAAGGCAGGTAAAGGTTCCGCCATATTCGACGAAAAAGCAAAAAAGTTAACACATAAGCTCTCCGGTGGCGTTCCTCGATTAATCAATCTCACCGCCTCAAGGGCCATGATGATAGCCTATATCGGTACAAGCCACCATATTCATAAGAGACACGTGCTGGATACGGTTAAACATACTCTGGATACCCAACTGAAAATGTCCTCCCGGCATAGGATGTTTCAATACGCAGTTGCCGTTATTATTCTACTGATCTGCGCCGGTTTGGTTTTACTCTTCGGCTATAATACATTTCAACGCAACGGTAATTCGATTCAAACCCCGATACAATCATCTATCAAACCAGACAGCACCGTCGCTCGTCAAAAAATGGCAACCGTAACTGTGCGGGCCGCCCGATTGCGGGAAGGGCCGTCTCTTCAGGCAGGTATAGCGAGTATCGTCGCCAAGGGTGATCGTTTTGAGGTTATCGAGGAATGGACCGAATCGGGCGGAAACAAGTGGTACAAATTACGGGTGCCTGATAGTGGCGAGTACTGGATTGCATCGTACATAGTCAGCGTCAGTTCCCTTCGATGACGACTTTGTATATAAGCCGCCATTTCCGTTTATTTCTTATTTACCGATTATCACTTCGTCAGCTGCAATAACCTTTCGTTTGCCGTATTTACAATTTGAGGATCTACAGTATCCGTCGATATAACCATTCTGTAAAAATAAATTGCATCCGTAACTTTTTTTTGTTTCTCGGCAATTCGCGCAAGACCTAAATAACCCTGAGCATCTCCCGCGTCAGTAAGTTTCATATAGTGCTGATTGGCTTTATCGAAGATACTCTGCTTTTCATAGAGGAGCCCAAGGTTCAACAGAGCAAGGCTGTTTGACGGTTCCACTGTTAAGGCCCTTCGGAAATAACTCTCGCTCTCGGAATATTTGCCAAGGTGGCCGTAACTGATGCCCATATTAATCAAAGGAGAAACATAGTCTTTTTTGATATTAAGTGCCTTTTGGGCATACCGTATGGCTTCCTCATATGAACTTAAATAAATGAGCATACCGGAAATATTATTCATAACGACATAATTATTCGGTTCCACCGTGAGTACTTTTTTATAGTATGAGAGGGCTTGGCGATATTTCCCCTGCATTTCATAAGTCCTTGCGCCATAAAGATAAGCATCTTTGTCCTGTCCGGATATTTTTTCGACTCCCTCTTCCTGTTCTTGTCTATCCATACCGGATGTTGCCTTATGCTGTTTCATTTCCCTCAATTTGCCTGCCGTCTTCGGGTTAATCCCTTGGGCATATTTTTTTGTTATGATTTTTTTTCCACGAGAATGCGTTAAAGAATCTCTTTTCTGTTCAGGCGTAACTGCAGTTTCCGTTACCTTTTGATCCACGGAGGTTGCTGCAAATGTCCTGACTTCAGACTGAGGCTGTTGCGATGGCGCCGTTATCTGTGGAGACGGCTGAACGGCTGGCGCGGTCCTCACGGACATACGTGTAACTGCTGATGGTTCTTTCAGGTACTCGATAAGGTAGACTGCTCCAAATCCCACAGCAACAAATACAAGCACAATAACAAGAGCAAGCGTCAGCTTTTTTCTGGTTCGCCTCTCTGCCGTTGATTGAACTACGGCATCTTTCAGGATCGGCGGAACATCCCTTTTAGATTCATGCTGCTTGACTTTAGAAAGTAAGTCCGTAATGAGACTCATGGTTCTCCATTCACTATAGGCTTTTCCACATCTCTCACCCTGAAATGCAGTGATTGACCTGAGCGTAAGCTCTCAGGCTGAGACTCCCTCTTCTTTGCTATCTTACGTGCCTTTTCTTTCTTCAGTTCACGAAAAATCTTCCATGAATAACCGACCCGTTTGCCTTTGCTCTTCGCATTGTAACATCCAACAGCTTCCCACGTATAACCATTTCTGTCGATACATTGCCTGAGGATACCGGCGCCGACCTTAACATTATAGCAAGGATTGGAAATAAGTTCTTCCCTGTTCAGGTGCATAACATCAATCCATGCAGAGTTTATCTGCATAAGCCCCAAATCTGTTGAACCATTTCTATTGATGTTTACAGCCTCAGAATTCAAGCCGGATTCAACCCGGGCAATCGATTGGAGAAGCTCATGACTCACGCCATGCGCTCTGCCGGCCTCCTCAAAACAGAAAGCTTCCACCGTAATCGGAAAAAGGATCAGAAAAAGGACGCAGATTGTAACTATCAGTACCGGTGCTGTTTGGGTAATCATTCTATAAAAGCTCTTTTGTACACGCATACTTCCAACGGGGTTCAGATTTGTATCAGTTGCCGAGGCAAGATACCATAGAAAATTATAATTGCAAAATATTTTCATTTCAATTAGTTATTTAAGCAGACTATTTAAAACTCATTTGACGGAGTAAATCATGGTTTCTATCCTTTTAGTGGAAGATGATACAGCCCTACGAAAGCAGATCTGCTTTTCGCTGGAAAGCGCCTTTAGCATAGTAGAGGCCGGAAATCAAAAGGAGGCCATCGACGCGCTGAAAAACAATAAAATCGATGTTGTTATCCTTGACCTGGGATTGCCGCCACATGAAGGTACACCGGATGAAGGGTTAAAAGTTCTCAATCACATACTTAGTAAATACACGTGCAAGGTGATCATACTCACCGGACAGAGGACGGAAGGTATTGCCCTTGAAGCTATTAAATCAGGAGCCTTCGACTACCTCTTGAAACCTGCCAACATGGAGAAAATTCACTACTCTGTCGAAAGGGCTCTGCTCTTTAAGGAAACGGAAGAGCAACTTGAAAAGCAGGGTATTAAAAAGATTTCATTAGATGTGGAGATGGGAAAAGGTCTCCAGACGTTACGGGATGAGGCAGACAAGAGCATTATTTTGAGGATACTGAGGGATACAAACTTCAATGTTTACCAATCAGCGAAAATCCTGGGCGTAAAAAGAGAAAGCCTCTATTATTTCTTGAGAAAGTTTGGCGTTAAAAGAACCGATGACGATTGAGTATATCTATCCTTTTTTTATATTCGCCGGTTTCGTTATCATCGGCGTCCTTATCTATATCCGGCGCCTTACTCAAAAGGCCATCCGTGGCATACTCGAATTCATCGATCTTAACACACAACTCGACTACGACCTCCACCGCTTTTTACCGGATGTCGTTCCTGTGCTAAAAAAAATAAAAATTGACGATATATTTTATGATATCCACTACCTGAATGCTTCTCTTACGCACAAGGCAACCTTGAGCAATGATTCAATGAAGAAAAACATTGAGAGAGGTGATTACCGGATAATGATAGGAATCGTCCCGCGTCATTCACAGGGCGAACAATATTTTCTGAATATGATTATCCTTGAAATACTCTCTTTCCTCATAGAAATGGATGTCCTCATTAAGATTAAAGTTATTCATGAAGCCTTTTATAAATTTTCACAACTCCAAACTTTTATTCTCCATGACGTTAAAAACATCGCTCAGTTCATCGAGTTTCTGTCGTACAACGTGCAGCATTTAGAAACTCCCCAGAGACAGGAACGCTTTATTTCTTATCTGAGGGAAACCCTTCCCGCGCAGTCCCGGCGTGGGGCTAAGATTATCAGCCTTCTGGAAATGAAAAAGGAAACCGATATCGAGAAATCCGATAAAATATCAATTGACGTAAAAGCCCTGCTGGAAAATCTCACAAAACACTACCATCTCACCTGTACGATAAAAGGAGAAGGGTCAATCACTGCCGAGGAATACAAGGTCATCTCTATTTTCGATAACCTTCTTAAGAATATCTATGATAAATCTCTCGAGGAGCCTGATCTAAACTGCTATATCGATATTACTGCGGACGGAAATAATGTAAAAATCATGATCTCGGATACGGGAAGTTCTATAAAAGACAGTACCCGTTTATTTGAACCCTTCTACTCCACAAAGGGAGGAGGGCTTGGTATCGGCCTGTTTCAGGCAAAAAACATGGCTCATGCCATGAAGGGGGACATCCATGTTCTTCCTCAGGCAATCGGCGCGGCGTTTGAGGTTGTTCTCCCCACACATGAAGAGATGTAAAATTCTTTTACTCTTGAAAAGTCATCTTTAACGACTTAAAATTAAAGCAATAAAATATAACCGCCGATATATAACAAAAGAAAAAAAGGAGACGAATAATGTTCAATTTTAGAAAACTCAGGAATGACAGGGGGTTTACCCTTGTTGAACTGGCTATCGTACTGGTGATCATCGGGCTCATTCTTGCAGGTGTCATCAAAGGCCAGGAACTTATCAACAACGCGAAAATGAAAAGGTTGTACAATTCTCAAAAGGAAATTGCAGCCGCCATTTATACTTATTACGATAGGTATCAAAAGTATCCGGGCGATGATAATACGGCGACAACCAGATGGCCGGGAACATTTAACGGAAACGGAAACGGCCTTATTGATGGCGGCGCCGTGGGAACAAATCCAGCTCCCGGCACAATGTTTACCTGTGCTGCCGGAACTGCATCTGAAACCTGCGCTATATGGGAGCATTTAAGACTTTCCCAAATACTTTCCGGACCGGCTGTTGCCGGTACAAGCCGTTTGAATCCAACTCACCCATACGGCGGAACCATTGGTGCAGCCAATGTCGCCGTCCAGGGCCTGACGGTGAACTGGATTGGAGTTTCCAGAACCCCTGAAAACGTAGCGCAAATCCTTGATGTACAAAATGATGACGGAGATGCATTAACCGGATCGATTCGTTGTCTCCAAGCTTTTGCGGCGCCGGTAACTGAAACCACTATGAGTGAGTTTTTCAAGCTCTAAATTGCTGTAACGACAGATTTCTTTCAGATAGGATTAAAGCTGTAAACATTTCAAGTCTAAAGACAGAGACTTAAACTCTTTATTCCTCATGAAATTAAAAAGGGAAGATTCGTCTTCCCTTTTTTTATAATGATATTTCTTTGACTTTGTTAACCTTCTGAGGTTAATATAATAACTGTTTAATGATCGTTGTGGAGCTATAATGACAACTGCAGTGTTTCACAAAATCCTTACCATCACCAAAGTGTATGCTTTGTCGCGGTTGTTCCGGGAGAAAAAAGGGTTTTCATTAGTCGAGATTTCCATAGTCCTGGTCATCATCGGATTGATCCTGGGGGCGAGTGTTACAATCTGGCGATCTTCCATCGGAAGTGCAAGATTATCTGCGACGAAAACCAACCTGGATAATATCAAAAATTCCGTCATATATTTTGCCATAGCAAACGGCAGGCTCCCCTGTCCCGATATAACAATCCCTCCGAACAACACAGGTGTATCAAACCCTGACCCTGCGACTTGTGGCACGAATTGCAGTTGCAATACCTGCGCAAACCCGCCATGCTTCTTGCCTTATCAGACCCTGCAGCTCCAGTTGCCGGGAGGCAAGGATTCCTTCGGCAACGTATTTTTCTACGATGTCAGTTACGACACCGTGGGAGGAGCACAGGGGGGGCTGACTAACACTACACTGGATACATTTTGCGGTGCTTTGTTTGAATATTTGAATCATGCGACGGATACAGGTGTCCTGAGGGTGCCTTGCGTTACGAACCAGAACGACGCCGCGGATAACGGCCAGATCGGTGCAGCAGGTCAGGGCTACGGTGTTGCCGCCAGTGTCATCAGCCAGACATCCGTCGACAACGTCTTCAATGCTCCGCCCGGATTGAGCGGTAAGAACGTTGCAGGTTCACCACGCGAATATGAAATGGCCACCAGACAAAATGGCACTGCATATGGAGATTTGGTTGGCGAACTCACGTACGGTGACTTATACAATAAGGTATGCACGACACAGAAAACAAAGATCAGGATACAGAACTATACGACATTGACGAAGTGTGTTAGCATATCAAGTGGGCCATCAATACCTATAAATAATGGAAGTTATGTTGAAATTTACCAGGGAAGTACACTTATTTTTTATGATTATCAACTCCTACCTACTCCTCAGTGTACAACAAATCAATGCGGTACTCCTATCACCTTCAACATGTCGCCCAATAATCCACCGATTTCTGTTGATGCTGGGACAACGGACTGGAGTGTCCCGGGGGGAATAGCCAGGGATGGTAGGGTTCAAATAACAAACGTACCAAGCCCATGTGCATTAAGAGATAATACATCACCTACCCCATAAGCCCGATAATGCTTAATTCACTCCGGATATATCCTTCCTTCGAACCATTCCCCCGTTTTTGATAATTATTACAATATTTGCTCTACTACGGAAATATTTTTTACAAAATACTTTGCGTCTCGCATCATTTTAAGCTAAAAACAGTCATTATTAATTCACTGGCAAGAGCAATGTTCTATGGATAATAATTTACATAAAAGAACTGGTGAATCCGACTCCATGAAAGATATCACCAAAATTAATTTTCTGAACAAAGATATTGAAGAGCTGCTCAACAATTTACTCGACAAGGCCCTTGCCTTGACGAATGCGCAAATCGGATCATCATTTGTGGTTGATTCCGAATCAAATCGCCTTCGTCTCATTGGATCGAGGGGTATCGAAGGCATGGAAAAGGGAACTTACATTAATCTTGATGACTCTCTAATAAAGCATGTAATAGCTGATAAAAAGCCGCTTCTTGTCAAAGACATCGAAAAAGACCCGAGAATACAGAAAAAAAACAACCCCAAATATGGGTCCCCCTCATTTCTCAGTATGCCCGTTTATATGGGACAAAAGGGCGATGTTACCGCTGTCTTGAACCTGTCTCATAAAAAAGCAGGAGGAACTTTTGACACAAGTGATGAAAATATTCTATCAACTATGCTTGTTGAGATACGATTAACCCTGGAAAATGCGCTCCTTCAATCACAAATCACGGATTATATAAAAGACGTAGAAGAGCGCAATATCAAATTGGAGCAGGAAATTGCTGAAAGGAAACGGGCGGAAGAAATTCAGGAAATACTTCACGAGGAACTCATGCAGGCTGAAAAATTGGCCGCAGTGGGTGCATGCGCCGCCGGTATTGCCCATGAGGTGAAAAATCCTCTTGCCATCATTATCCAGGGAATTGAATATTTAAAAACGTGCACCGGTTCCGACCCTCTCCTTGTTGACGTTGTGGAGAGAGTCAAGAAATCCGCTCTGAGGGCAGATTCCATAGTGAAAGGGCTTCTGAGTTTCACACGCCAGATGCCGATTGAAACAGAGAAGGCGGAGATTATCCCCATTATTGAGGAGACTCTGTCGTTTATAGAACATCAGTTTAACTCCAAACATATTACTGTAGTCAGACAATACCCCTCGGACGTACCAATGATAAATATTGACAGCAACCAGATCAAACAGGTATTTATTAATATACTCTTGAACTCGGTCGAGGCCATGGAGGATTCTGGAATTGTAACAATCGGCATCGAGAAGATAAAAAGTGAATCCAATCAACAGTATTTACAGATATCTTTTGCCGATACGAGGTATGGAATGTCCGAGGATAAAATCAAAAAGGTGTTTGATCCTTTTTTCACAACAAAGGATAAGCGTGGAAATGCGGGTTTAGGACTTTCCATTACAAAAGGGATCATCGATAAGCATCACGGCACAATCCGGATAGAAAGCAAGATTCAAGAGGGAACGCTGGTTATTATTGGATTACCGGTAATAAACCTCCTTTAGGAGATCCCGGGAAACACACATACATAAAATACAGTCATGTTGCTGCTACCTCATTATGTAGCACTTTATGTCTAAACAGAGAGTGAACTGTACAATGAAAAAAGAACACATGATTCGTCAGCAAATAGAACGTAATGGGTTGGTTTTAATTGCACTTTTCATGGTATTAATATACTGGATTATTGATTCTCTGTCATCCGATCAGGTACTGACACGGATATTGATTGCCTTCTTTGTTATTATATACGGTATCTTCACCCAAACCCTCATTAACTCCCGCAAGGATGCACTTGAAGAAAAGGAAAGGACACAAAAGCAACTGATCCAGGCCGAAAAATTGGCTGCTCTGGGTATCGTAGCTGCCGGTATTGCCCATGAGGTGAAAAATCCCCTCGCAATCATCATCCAGGGGGTAGAATACCTGCGGACGTCAACCGGTTCTGATGCTCTCCTCATTGATATCGTAGAGAGAATTAAGAAATCCGCTTTCAGGGCGGATTCCATAATAAAGGGACTCTTGAGTTTTACCCGCCAGATGCCGATTCAAGCCGAACAAGTGGAGATTGAACCCGTCGTCGAAGAGACGCTGTCATTCATAGAACATCAGCTTAAACTCAAACATATAAAAATTGTCAAGCAATTCTCTCCGGGATTGCCGAAGGTAACTATGGACATAAACCAGATAAAACAGGTATTTCTCAATCTCCTTTTAAATTCTGTTGATGCGATGCGGGATGGCGGAACAATCACCATCAGCGCTGAACCGTTAGAGAGTACATCCGGAGAACGGCATCTTCAGATCATTTTTGCAGACACCGGAGATGGAATTCCTAAAGATGAAATTGAAAAGGTGTTTGATCCTTTTTATACAACTAAGGACGGATCCGGTAATGCGGGACTGGGGCTCTCTATTGCAAAAGGAATCATCGATAAGCATAATGGGACGCTCCGGATCGAAAGCGAGACCGGACAAGGCACACAGGTCGTCATCGGATTGCCTGAAAGCAATCCCCATTAAAATAAAAAGAGAATAATATTCGATTTCATTCCATCCTGGGGGAGGGTATCATGAACGAAGAAACGAAAACAGAAGTACCATCTAATAGGAAAAAAATACTGCTCATTGATGATGAAGAAGATTTCTGCTTTTTTGTCAAGCTCAATCTTGAAAAGACCGGAAGATTTGAAGTACTGACGACCACAAGTGGAACCAGCGGCGTAATAATGGCATCGAAGGAACAACCTGATTTAATTCTTCTGGACATTATCATGCCGGAAATCAGTGGAGGGAAGGTAGCGGAGCTACTGCTCGAAAATCAAAAAACAAAAAACATCCCCGTGCTGTTTATTACTGCCATAGCATCGAGACGAGAAGTTCAATCACAGGAAGGAGTTATCGGAGGAAGAAACTTCATTGCCAAGCCGGTAACACCCGAAGAATTAATGGCTAAATTAGACGGAGTCTTTAAGTATGCGAGATAAGGGTCTAATAAGGTAATCCACGGAGAACTCACTGCCCTCTTTTTCTTGACACTTCATCGTAATACAGCTATATGATGACCTCAAGGCTCCTTCGTTCGGATGCATTATCGGCTCCACAAGGTATGTTACTATATGCCTGCGTTGCTTCTCATTGCATCCTTATCATCATTATGAAGGCAACTTTCCGGCAGGTTTGAAGTGGATTGTTAATGAACGAAAAAAATATGGAGTTGACTTATGAGATCATACGTCGTTTTTTCATCCATGGGTCCTGACCGTCCCGGTCTGGTAAGAGAAATTGCGGAATTTTTTTCGGCGCGCGGCATCAATATCGAGCGCTCGCGCGGCTGCGTCCTGGGAAATGAATTCGGCATGGTTATCCTGACATCGGGTAACAACGATAATGTCGAACAACTGATTAATGACCTGGACATCCTCCGTGAAAAAACCGGTCTTGACATTTACATCCGGAAGACAAAGGCGCCCCTCCACAGAGAGGTCATGCCATCGATTCCCTACAAGCTCATCGCCATATCCATCGACCGTCCGGGAATCATCCATCAAATCTGCAAGGTCCTGCATGAGCGACGAATCAACATCGAAGATATCTCAACTAACGTTGACCATGATCCTATAACTGGCGCCAACGTTTTTCAAATGATCTGCTATTTTTCTCTGCCGCCGGCCGTCAAGATTGTCGACCTCAAGAATGCTATCACCCGTATCAGTGACGAGTACAATATCGATATCCGGTTCGATGCGGTGATCAACAAGTAGCCATGGGGAAAGTAAAAGAACAACGCGCCGTCAAGGGCATTAGGCCGATCTCCGAAATCGCCGCCTCTATCGGCCTTGCGGAAGACGATCTGGAATGTTACGGACGCTACAAGGCAAAGGTCAGGATCGAGGCGATCAAGCGCTTCGAGCGCAGGGCAAATGCCTCCCTGATCCTCGTTTCCGCAATGACCCCAACGCCTGCCGGTGAAGGAAAGACCACTGTATCCATCGGGCTCGCACAGTCCCTCGCCAGGCTGGGAAAGCCAACTATTGTAGCCCTCCGCGAACCGTCCCTGGGACCCGTTTTCGGCATCAAAGGCGGCGCTACGGGCGGCGGTCTTTCTTGCGTTTTGCCCATGGACGAAATTAATCTCCACTTTACGAATGATTTTCCGGCGGTGGAGAGCGCCCACAATCTCCTGTCCGCCATTATTGACAACACTATATTCCACGGCAACCCCCTGAACATCGATCCGCGCAAGATCACCTGGCGCCGCGTGATGGACATGAACGATCGCTCCCTCCGGGATATCGTCATCGGTCTCGGCGGTTCCACAAACGGCGTACCCCGCGAGACGGGCTTCGACATCGTTCCTTCCAGTGAAATTATGGCGATTCTCTGCCTCTCACGATCGTATGCGGAATTGAAGGACAAGATACGAAAAATTCTGGTGGGCTTTACGTATGACGACAAGCCGGTCATTACCGGAGATCTGAAGGTCGAGGGCGCCGTCACGGCCCTTCTGAAACATGCACTTCTCCCCAATCTGGTGCAGACCACAGAGGGTGTGCCCGCCATTATTCACGGCGGTCCCTTTGCCAACATCGCCCAGGGAACAAACAGCATCATAGGTACCGACCTTGCCCTCCGTTTAGCCGATTATGTAGTGACCGAGGCGGGATTCGGCTTTGAGCTGGGTGCGGAAAAGTACTTCGATATCGTGGCGCCTTACGGAAATTTGAACCCCCGCATCGTTATCCTGGTGGCAACGGTTCGCGCCCTGAAATATCATGCCGGTGTGTCCAGCGAGGCTCTCAATGAGCCCAATCCCCGTCTGGCGGTCCTCGGCATGGCCAACCTGAGGAAGCACTACGAGAACATTGATAAGTTCAACGTCCCCTGTATCATCGCGTTGAACCGTTTCCCATCCGATACGGATGAAGAGATACAGGCCGTCATCAGTGCGGCGGAAAATGAAGGGATGAATATCGCATCTGCCGACATTTTCCGTCTCGGCGGCGAAGGTGGCCTGGAGCTCGCGGAAAAAGTGGTGAATCTCATCGCAAAGTCGTCTAGCACTTACCGATCGCTCTACAAATGGGATCAGCCGGTGGAAGACAAGATATTCACTGTTGCCAGTAAGATATACGGCGCTGTTTCCATTGACTACCAGCCATTGGCAAAGCGAAATCTCGACATCATCAAGAAATTCGGCTTTGACAAACTCCCGATATGCATTGCCAAAACCCAGCAGTCACTTTCGGATAATCCCGCCCTCCTGGGACTGCCCAGAGATTTCATTGTCACCGTGCGGGAAATCAAGATTGCATCGGGGGCCGGCTTCCTCATTCCCATAACCGGCGAAATCCTGCGCATGCCGGGACTTTCGAAAGCACCGGCGGCTTATCACATTGATATCGACGACGAGGGGAATATCACCGGCATTTCTAACCCTGGAAATGCCTGACCATTATTAACCTTATTAACCCTCAAATATTTCCCCCCTTTCATAAAGGGGGCATAGGGGGATTTTAAAGAGCGTCAACCTTTGTCAAATCCCCCTAAATCCCCCTTTGCCAAGGGGGACTTTTTCTTAGTAAATATTCGCGGAGGAGTTAACATACAATGATCGTTAAACCACAGTTTCTGGCGACCGGCATCGGCAGCATGCCCTTTGATGATCCGGGCTACGCTGTCGACCTGATCCTATCCAAGCTGCCGGCCTCTATTTCGATACATCCGGCGATTACTCTGAGGCTTTTGCCCAATTCTACGAGACCTACCTCCTGGCCATGGACCCCGAAGAGGGAGACGGCAACTGTGCGGCGGTGGCCGTCAGCCCGACCTTCTCCCGGGGGATTCACGCACTGGAAGAGAGACTGCGGCAGCAGGGTAAAAAGATGCCTTTTGTAAAATGTCAGGTTACAGGTCCGTGCAGCTTTTCCCTGACAGTCGTTGATGAAAAAAAGCGGGCGATTTATTATAATGAAGAATTCCGGGATATGATCGCCAAAACGCTGGCCATGATCTCCCGCTGGCAGGTCCGGAAATTCAAGCCATATGCCGGTCATGTTATATGCTTTATCGATGAGCCGATCCTTTCTGCTTTCGGCAGTTCCACTTATGTGTCCGTCCGCCGGGATGATGTGATCAATTTGCTCAAAGACATGATCGATGCCGTACATACCGAAGGCGGCAACGCCGGTATGCACTGCTGCGGCAACACGGAGTGGAGCATCCCCATCGATGCCGGTGTGGATATCATCAGCTTCGACGCCTTCCAGTACGGTGAGACAATCGCCATGTACGCCGGGGCCGTCAAAACACATCTGTTACGGGGCGGTGCGCTTGCCTGGGGGATTGTACCCACCTCGACGGCCATCCGGGAACAGACTGTGGAGAGCCTCGCGGCGCGCCTCGAAGACATGATGGATCACCTGGCTTCCAGGGGCATCGAAAAACGCCTCATTGCCGATCAGGCCCTTCTAACGCCCTCCTGCGGCACCGGCTCCCTGTCACCTGAGGACGCAGAGCTGGTATACGACAGTCTGGCAAACCTTTCCGCTTTTATGAAAGAAAAATACAAATAATGCAAAATGCAAATTTCAAAATTTAAAATGAAAGATTCAAAATGATTTTTTGTTCCTTAATTTTACACTTTGCATTTAGACTTTTGCATTAAATCCATATGGATTATTATATGAAGCTTGCGATCTCCGGAAAAGGGGGCGCCGGTAAATCGACGCTGGCAGCCGCGATAATCCTTCTCATGGCTCGCCGGGGCAGGAAGGTCCTGGCGGTGGACACCGACCCGGACGCCAATCTTGCGGCTGCCCTGGGGATCCCCGCCCGGGAACAGGAAAGTATCATCCCCATCTCCCGTCAGGCGGCACTGATCGAGGCGAGGACAGGGGCAAAAGTTAAGCAGTACGGGCAGATATTTAAACTCAATCCGGAGGTTTCCGATATTGCAGATAGTTTTGCCTACCATCATCGAGGTGTGGCACTCCTCGTCCTCGGCGCCGTTGAGCGGGGAGGCGGCGGCTGTGCCTGTCCGGAGAATGTGCTTATACGTGCCCTGGTTACGGATTGCATTTTGTATAAGGATGACGTCCTGGTTATGGACATGGAGGCCGGTGTAGAGCATCTGGGACGGGCCACGGCCAGCGGCGTGGATCGGATGATAATCGTAGTTGAGCCCGGCCAGAGGGCTGTAGACAGCACCCGGCGCATCCTGCGACTCGCTCGTGATATCGGCTTGCAGGATATCCGCCTTGTGGCTAATAAGATAAACGGCCTGGAGGATGAACGGTTCCTCCGGGAGGCTTTTCCGGGGAACACATTTCTCGGCATTATCCCTTACCGGGAGGAACTCCGCCGTACCGACCGAGACGGTAGCTCTGTCCTGGACGGCCTGCCCGATGATTTACTTCGTTGTTTCGAAGACATCCTGAACAGGCTTGAGGTCCAGCAATGAATCGCCTGATCGCGGTTGCAGGAAAAGGCGGTGTGGGAAAGACGACAGTGGCGGCGCTCATGGTAATGCGCCTCATTCACCGGGGATGCCGTCCCGTGCTGGCCGTCGATGCCGATCCCAATACCTGCCTTGATACGGCCCTGGGGGTTAAGGTGGTGAAGACCGTCGGCGGTATTCGTGAGGACGCCCGTAAATTCGCCCAGAATGGCACGGTCCGGGGCATGGACAAAAAGCGTTTTCTGCAACTCCGTATCGCCGAGAGCCTCGTGGAGAGTGATGATTTTGACCTCATTGCAATGGGGCGATGTGAGGGGCCTGGATGTTACTGTTATGCCAATAACGTCCTGAAGGCCGTTCTTATTGAGATGGTCAAACAATATCCCTATGTGATCCTGGACAACGAAGCGGGTTTGGAGAACCTCTCCAGACGCATTGTTAATAAAGTCAGTCTCCTGGTCATGGTCACCGATGCGACGGGCCGCGGTTTTGAGACCGTAAGAAGGCTCCATGCCCTGGCCGGCGATATGGACATTGCCTACGACAGCCTTGCCATTGTCGTCAACCGCCTCCGGCAGCGAGAGTTGCCTGCAATCGCAGAAGAGATCAGAATCGCCACGGGAGCAAATATGGTTGTGGGCCTGCCGGAAGATGAAGATATTTTAGCAATATCGGAGCAAAATGGAAATCTGAAACTTCTTTCAGCGGACAATCCGGTGTTTGTTGGAATAGAGTGCTTGCTGAACATGATAAAATGAGCACCATCTTCAGGATTCAAGGGGTCGAGGAGTCAAGGATTCCAGTGAATAGTTCGCTTGAACCCCTGACTCCTTAAATCCTGGAACCCTTGTTACAACTAACTGGGAGAAGAAATAGAAAATAATGTTAACCTAAAAGGAATTCGATGGCAAAGAAACCTATAAAACCCGAAGACCGTGTATGGGACCAGGCGTCGATTCTGACACTGATCAAGGCGGAGCGGGATTGCGTCGATACCTGTTTCACCCGCCTGGATACCCAGCAGAACCCCTGCCGGTTCGGCGTCGAGGGCCTCTGCTGCCGGATATGTTACATGGGACCATGCCGGATTACGAACAAGTCCCCGCGCGGGGTTTGCGGGGCCGATGCCGACACGATCGTGGCACGCAATTTCCTGCGCGAGGTGGCCGGGGGAACGGCGGCCCATTCCGATCACGGCCGTCATCTCGTTCTCCTGCTGAAAAAGGCGGCGGAAGGCCGTATCGCCGATTACGTGATCAGGGATGAAAGGGCCCTCCGCCAAACGGCGAAGCGCTATGGTATTGAAGAAGCGGGACGCAAAAAGGAGGCGGTTGCCCTGGAACTCGCCGACCTGCTACTAAAAGAATTCATGCTTCAGGAAGAATCTCTGTTGACGCTCCGCCTCTCACCGCTCAGGCAGCAGGCCATCTGGCAGAGCCAGGCTGTCACGCCGCTCGGCATTGACCGGATGGTGGTCGAATCGCTCCACCGAACGCATATGGGTGTCGATCACGATTACCGGAACATTCTCCTCCAGGCCTTCCGCACGGCCCTTGCCGACGGCTGGGGCGGGTCAAGGATTGCCACGCAGGTTTCGGATATCCTCTTCGGAACACCCTCACCCGTAAGAAGTAACGCCAACCTCGGTGTGCTCAGAAAAGAGACGGTCAATATCATCGTCCATGGCCATGAGCCGGAACTATCCGAGATGCTGGCTATCGCCGTCCGCGATCCCGCAATCCAGGCTTATGCGAAAGAGGCCGGCGCCGAAGGGATCACACTGGCCGGGATCTGCTGCACGGCGAATGAGATACTCATGCGGCACGGCATCCCCGTGGCGGGAAGCTTCCTCCAGCAGGAGCTCGCCATAGTGACGGGCGCTGTGGAGATGATGCTTGTCGATGTACAATGCTGCATGCCGAGCCTGCCCGATGTCGCCAGGAGCTACCATACGGAAATTATCTCCACGGCGGATATCGCGAAAACCATCGGGTCGACGCATATCACACTCAACCGGGAAAACCCTCTGGCTACGGCAATAATCCTGATCCGCCGGGCTATCGACAATTTCAAAAACCGCGATCCGCAGAAGGCGTCTATCCCGGATATCAAAAAGCCGCTCGTGGCGGGATTCAGCGTGGATGCCATCAAGTATATGTTAGGCGGCCGTTTCCGGGCGTCCTTCCGCCCCCTGAACGATGCAGTCATCCAGGGCCGGATCAGGGGCATCGCAGGGATCGTAGGCTGCAACAATCCCCGGACACGTGTGGACGCCTATATCAACACCCTGACGCGGGCATTGATCGGACAAAATGTACTGGTCCTCAAGACGGGCTGCGCGGCCATCGCATCGGCGAAAGAAGGAATGCTCCGGCCGGAAGCAGCGCTGGAGGCAGCGGGCGCCGGGCTGCGAGAGGTTTGCGAAGCAATCGGGATGCCCCCGGTCCTCCACATGGGAAGTTGCGTGGACAACTCCCGCATCCTGGAAGCGGGAACGGAAGTGGTCCTGGAGGGCGGCCTGGGAGACGATCTGTCTCAAATCCCGGCTGTGGGTGTGGCCCCCGAATGGATGAGTGAAAAGGCCGTGGCCATCGCCTGCTATTTCGTAGCCTCGGGGATCGACGTGGTGCTGGGACATCCTTTCCATATCGGCGGATCCGATAATGTGACCCGCTTCCTCAATGAGGAGACCACCGAACTTTTCAACGCCTCCTTCCATGTCTGCGAAGACCCTCTCCGGGCTGCAGACATGGTGATCGATCTCCTCGATAAGAAACGCGAGCGCCTCGGAATCAACAGAAAAACCGAGCGGAAGCTCTACGACATGGAGGATCGGAGGAAACTCGATGTCTAAGATCATCTGCGCGAGCGCCATCGATGGGGCCAGGGACTGGATCGCCGAAGCCGACGACCGCCTGAATCATGCCATCCACAAAAGGGGCGAGACGTGGCCTGCGGCCTTTCCGGGGACGGCCTATTTTCTCCCCGTTATCTATGCCTTCACCGGCGAGAAGGTTCGGACACTGGGCGATCTCCGGCCCATCCTCCGGCACGCCAAAGAGCTGCTGCCTCTCCGTCCTGCAGATGAGGTCTGGCTTCCCTATCTGGGGAGCGCTTTGGATGCGGGCGTGGCTTCCCTCTTTGCCTGTGAGATCATCGAGACCTGCAAGTACGCCGTGGGCCCTGATCCCGTGGATGGTATATGGCTGGGTGCGGCAAATGACGTTATCCTGCGGGAAAGGGGTATCGAATTCGTTGACGGGACGGCCCCCGGCTTTGCCGCCATTACCGGTGCGGCGCCGAACAATGAGATCGCCGTCGCCATCGCCCGGCAGCTCCAAGAGAAAAACCTCTATGTATTCATGGCGGGGAGTACCAACGGCAGGCAGTTTGCTGAACAGTTGGCCGAGGAAGGCGTGCAACTCGGCTGGCCGACGCGCCTCATCCCCTTTGGCCGGGACGTCTCCGCCCTGATCTACGCCCTGGGATTCGCCAATCGCGTAGCCCTCTCTTTCGGCGGCGTTCAGCCCGGCGATTATGAAAGGAATCTCCGGTACAACAAGAATCGCATCTTTGCCTTTGTGCTGGCCTTCGGTGAGGTGACACCTGATAAGTACGCCATTGCCGCCGGGGCCATCAACTACGGCTTCCCCACAATTGCCGATACGGACATCCCCCAGATTCTGCCCACAGGCGTCTGCACGTACGAGCATGTCGTCTCCTCCGTGCCCTATGAAACAATGGTGGAGAAAGCCCTGGAGGTTAGGGGATGCAAGATCAAGGTCACAAAAGTTCCCATTCCCGTCCCCTATGGCCCGGCCTTCGAAGGGGAGTTGATCCGCAAGGCCGATGCACAAGTGGAAATTGGCGGAAACTTGACTACTGCTTTTGAATTCGTGACCAGCGTGGACATGGATCAGATCAACGACGGAGAGATCGAGGTCGTCGGACCCGACATAGACCAGGTCGCACCCGGTGGCAGCCTGCCCCTTGCCATCTGGGTGGAGGTGGCGGGCCGGAAGATGCAGGCCGATTTTGAGCCTATCCTCGAGCGGCAGATCCACCACCTTGTCAACGGCGCCGAGGGTATCTGGCATATGGGACAAAGGGACATCGTCTGGACGCGCATCTCAAAGAACGGCTTCGCACGGGGGCTCAGGCTTCGCCATTACGGGGATATCATACACACCAAGTTCATCTCCGACTACCCGGCCATAGTGGACAAGGTGAAAGTGATGCTCATCACCGACAAGGCAGAGGTGGAACGACGCCTGTCCGTCGCCCGCCGCGTCTATGACGAGCGAAACCGCCGCCTGGAGGCCATGACGGATGAAGCGGTGGATACCTTCTACTCGTGCCTCCTCTGCCAGTCCTTCGCTCCCAATCACGTCTGCATAATTACACCGGAGCGGCTGGGGCTCTGCGGGGCCTACAACTGGCTGGACGGCAAGGCGGCCTATGAGATCAACGAGACGGGGCCTAACCAGCCTGTAAAAAAAGGCGAAACCATCGATCCCGTAAAGGGCATCTTTCATGGCATAAACGACTACGTCTATACAAACAGCCACAAGACCGTGACGGAGTTCTGCTGCTATTCCCTCATGGACCGGCCCATGACAAGCTGCGGCTGCTTCGAGGCGATCCTGGCCTATCTTCCCGAATGCAACGGCGTCATGGTTGTCAACCGGGAATACCAGGGCGAAACGCCTGTAGGGATGACCTTCTCCAGCCTGGCAGGCTCGGTTGGCGGCGGCCAGCAAACCCCCGGCTTCATGGGTGTGGGCAAGGTCTTCCTGACCTCCCGGAAGTTCCTCGCGGCGGAAGGGGGCTATCGGCGACTCGTCTGGATGCCGAAGGCGCTCAAGGAACTCCTCGCTTTCGATCTGAATAAACGCTTCGCCGAGCAGGGGGCGCCTGATCTCCTGGACAAGATAGCCGATGAGAACGTAGGTATCGATGCGCACGCAATCCGGGAATACCTGGAGAGCGTCCAGCACCCGGCCCTGGAAATGGAAGACATGGCCGTCTACGCCCTGCCGACCCCGCCGCCGGGCCCATCCCCAGCCCCGACAGAGCGTCCTGTATTTGAGGTGCGACCCGTTGAGGCTCTGGAAAAGCCGGCTTTACCGGTGGGAATAGAGGAAAAGGAGGAATCGCCCATCAAGCCCGCTGTTAGTGACCGTTTGAACGCCGTCACCTCCTTTCCCATCCGCCGGGAAACCTGCGAGTTCCCCATCTGGCAGGTCACACTGGGCACTACGAAGAAAACGGGCGGCACCCGCGGCCATACCCTGACCATCGGCGGGGCCGACTGCATGCCCTTCCACCTATGGGAAGGCAGAATGCCGAATCGCCCCCTTGTGGCCATGGAAGTATTTGATGTTATCTCCGAGAAATATCCCGCTGTCCTCAGAAATATCTATGGAGAACTGCTGTACCGGCCGGCGGAAATGGCCCGGCTCTGTGTGGAAAAATACGGCGCCGATCTCATCAGCGTGCGTCTCGACGGAACCCATCCCGAAAAGGGGAACCGCACGCCGGATGAGGCCGTCAACCTCATCAAGGCGGTTCTTGATGCTGTGGAGGTGCCCTTGATTATAACCGGCCACAGTCATTACGAAAAGAACAACGAAGTCCTGAAGTCCTTAGCTCAGGCCTGCGCCGGAGAGAACCTGCTCCTCAACTGGGTGGAACAGGGCAACTACCGCACCATCGCCGGTGCGGCCATAGCTTATGGTCACAGCGTCGTCGCCCAGAGTCCCATCGATGTAAACATCGGCAAGCAGATGAACATCCTGCTGACAAACATGGATGTCAAGCCTGAGCGGATCGTCATGGATCCCATGACGGGTGCGACCGGTTACGGGATCGAATATACCTGCTCCGTCATGGAGCGGATTCGTCTTACCGGACTGGGCGGGGACATGATGCTGGCTGCACCGATGATCGTCTCACCCGGACAGGAATGCGCCAGAATCAAGGAGTACAGGGCAACGGAAACCGATTTCCCGGCCTGGGGAAATCTGGAAAACCGCACAGCCCTCTGGGAGCTTTCTACAGCTGTGAGCCTCCTGTACGCCGGCGCCGACCTGCTGATCATGTATCATCCCGAAGCAGCGATGTCGCTGAAAAAGACGATCCTTAGACTAATGCAAAATGAAAAATGAAAAAGTCAAAAGTACTGAATAAGAATCATTTTGAAATTTGCATTTTACATTTTCTTTGAGGTTATTATGGCATTGACCGGTTTGCAGATTCAGAAGCTGCTTCCTAAGACAAATTGCAGAGAATGCGGATCAAATACCTGTATGGCCTTTGCTATGAAATTAGCGGCAAAGAAAGCTGCGATTACCGAATGCCCTTATGCCTCTGAAGAGGCGATCCGGGTGCTCGGTGCGGCCAGCGAGCCGCCTGTCCGGGCAATTGTACTAGGACCAGACCGGACCCTGATACTGGGTGAGGAAACAGTCCTTTACCGGCACGAAAAGACCTTCTTCCGCCAGACAGCCCTTGCCGTTAATATCAATGATACCGATCCTTCTGCGATGATCGAAGAAACGCTGAAGGCCGTCCGCGATTACCGGCTGGAAAGGGTTGGCGAAACATTCCGAATTGACATGGTTGCCGTAACCCATGCGGGCAGGGACATGGATAGTTTTGCTTCTCTTGCTGAAAAAGCATGGGAAACAACCGGACGACCATTGGTGCTCCGAAGCGACAGCCCGGCGGCGTTGGAGGCCGCCTCTGTGGCCGTGAAAGGTTCTCGCAGCGTCCTGTCCGCTGCTACGCCGGAAACGGTGGAAGAACTGTGCAACTCCGCGAAGAGAAATGACCATGTCCTCGCTGTGACAGCCCCCGACCTGGACGGCCTGTTCCAGTGTGCCTCGAAGCTCCGGGAGGCGGGCTTCCATGATGTCCTTCTCCAGTTTCGGACATCATCTCTGGCCGAACACTTCCAGACGAACTTTGCTGTCCGCCGTGCCGCCCTGAAAGACGCTGTCAAGCCCCTCGGGTATCCCTTTTTACGCTTTCTGGATCATAGCATTGATCTATTAGAAATAGCTGCCGGAGCAATCACGGAAATCAATAAATACGGCGGTATCTGCGTCCTGCCCGCCTTTGATCCCGCGCTCATGGCCACACTCATGACGCTCCGTCTCAATATCTACACCGATCCCCAGAAGCCCATCCAGGTGGAGCCGAAGGTCTATCCCATCGGCGACCCCCAGCCCGATTCTCCGGTTTTCGTGACGACCAACTTCTCACTCACTTATTTCACCGTCTCAGGCGAAATCGAAAACAGCGGGACAAGCGGCTGGCTGGTGGTCCCGGAATGTGAGGGAATGAGCGTGCTTACAGCATGGGCGGCGGGAAAGTTTTCCGGCGCCTCCATCGCCAAATTCGTTAAGGAAGTAGGCCTGGAGAACCAGGTATCCACGCGCGAGATCGTTATTCCCGGCTACGTCGCCCAGATCAGCGGGGAACTGGAGGAAAACCTGCCGGGCTGGAAGGTGCTCGTCGGTCCCCAGGATGCCGCAGATATTGAAAGCTTTATCAAAATGAAAAATGCAAAATGAAAAATGCAAAATCAAGTATGGAAGATAATTGTTCGATAAAACGTGACCTCTCGGAGAGATTTCTTC
This sequence comes from Deltaproteobacteria bacterium, assembly GCA_026388545.1. NCBI lineage: Bacteria > Pseudomonadati > Myxococcota > Myxococcia > Deltaproteobacteria bacterium. The sequence goes on along the minus strand of JAPLJS010000027.1, from coordinate 27,570 downwards.
AATTTTCCGTTGATGGTATTAAACTTTTCGGGCAAATGAAGATATCGTATGCAGAGGCCCATATCGCGAAGCAACTAACGCGCTCTGTAACCTCATGCGGCGCTAATTATGAAGAGGCCTGCGGTGCAGAAAGTAGAGCGGACTTTGTTCATAAGCTTCAGATCGTACTGAAAGAATTGAAAGAAACTCAATATTGGTTAAAGTTGCTTTGCAAGGCAGAATTAGGTGAAAAAATAAAAATTGAAAGTTTTTCATGTGAATGTAATGAGTTATCAAAAATCATAGGGAAATCTATTATAACAGCGAAAAGAATGCAAAATGCAAAATGCAAAATAATTCTTAGTAGTTGATTTCGCATTTTGACTTTTGCATTCTTTAATGGTTTCATCATCTTTAATTTTACACTTTGCATTTTGACTTTTGCATTAAATTATGCCTTCTGTAACTTTTCAACCATTGGGGATCACTCTCGAGGTTCAAGCGAAGACAACGCTGCTGGACGTGGCGCGGCGGGCCGGTGTAGAGATCGACGCCCCCTGCGGCGGCAAGGGGACCTGCGGTAACTGCGCCGTCCGCATCATCTCCGGCCGGGTTGACTGTGAAAGCCTCGGCATTTTGACTCAGTCGGAAATAGATCAGGGCTTTGTACTGACCTGCCGAACATCTATCCAGGATACCGATGTTATCATTGAGGTGCCCGATCAGGCCGGACGTTTCGGCGGCCAGTTCAGTGACGACGACGGGATGGAGCTTATCGATCCGGCCTTACTGCCGACTCCGGAGGACTGCCGCCCGTTGACCGAAAAAATAAACATTTATGTGCCGCCCCCGCAAAAAGCCGATGGTCTGTCAGACCTGGACCGTCTCATACGCACACTGCAACAGCGGCTTGGTAAAGAAGAGATCATTATTCCGTTTGCTGTCATCCGTCAGGTAGCCGATGCCTTACGGGTCGCCGGAGGGAATGTAACCGTCACGGTTGCCAATGGAATGCCATCCAGACAAATGTCCACCTCAGAATATTTTTCCGGAAAAATCAGAAGATACCGGGTCACGGCCATTGAAGCAAACGACGGGACTGGCAGGCACTACGGGATCGCCATTGATGTGGGCACAACTACCGTGGCAGTGCAACTGGTTGATCTGTCCAATATGAAGATTCTTTCCACCTGTACCGATTACAACGGCCAACTCGCCTGCGGACTCGATATCATCAGCCGTATTGACTATGCCCGCCGGCCGGACCGTCGTGAGGAACTCCGTAGTCGCGTCCTCAAGACAATCAACCGTCTCATTCGCCAGTCGGCATGCCACAACCAAGTGGAACCCCTTGAAATTGCATGCGCCGTCATTTCGGGCAATACCACGATGACCCATCTGCTGCTGGGCCTGAATCCCGAATACATCCGGCTCGATCCGTATACACCGACGCTCCTCGACGTGCCTTTCTTCACTGCGTCTGAGATCGGCATTGATATCCATGATCCGGCGCCTGTTATGATTTCGCCGGCAGTGGGAAGCTATGTGGGCGGGGATATCACCGCAGGTATCCTCTGCACTGATCTATGCAACAAAAGCAAAGATGTTCATCTCTTTATGGATATCGGCACCAACGGCGAAGTAGTTTTAGGCAACCGGGAATTTCTTCTGGCCTGTGCCTGCTCTGCCGGACCGGCCTTTGAAGGCGGTGGGATCAAGTGCGGTATGAGAGCCGCTGCCGGAGCTATCGAAAAAGTGGAAGTTGATCCGGCAACTGGCCTGTCGATCTTCCGAACTATCGGCCAGGTCAGGCCTCGCGGAATCTGCGGCTCCGGAATGATTTCGCTGCTGGCTCAACTGTTGCAAACGGGCTGGATCGATGCCGCCGGAAAATTGAACCGTTCAAAATCATCGGAGTCAATTCAGATCGCCGGTCGTCGTGCCTCCTATACCTTAGTCTCCGCAAATGAAAGCGCCACCGGACAAGCGATCACTGTTAATGAACAGGATATTGAAAACATCATCCGCGCCAAAGCGGCGCTCTATGCCGCTTGTGCACTCATGCTGACACAGGTAGGAATGGAATTTCACAATCTCAGGAAGGTCTATATCGCCGGCGGGTTTGGCAGATTTCTGGACATGGATGCAGCCATAACGATCGGCCTCCTTCCGGATCTGCCACGGGACCGGTTTCATTTTATCGGTAATTCTTCTCTCGCAGGGAGCCATATGGCCATGGTATCACACAAACACCGGGAAAGACAGCGTGAGCAAGCCCGGCGGATGACCTATCTGGAACTCATAACGGATCCCGCCTATATGAATCAGTACACCGCGGCCCTGTTTCTCCCCCATACCGATCCGTCCTGCTTTCACCAAAAATATATCGATTGACATATAGCTCGGATTGCAAGCTGATATAATCAGACGAATCATTAAAAAAGGGGTCAACGTTAATCGCTAACCCCTTGATTTTCTTGGTGAGCCCTGCCGGGATCGAACCGGCAACCTACTGATTAAGAGTCAGTTGCTCTACCAGCTGAGCTAAGGGCCCATACATTTCTTCAAATATTCATTCAATGTCACTGACTTAAGCACTTTGACCTCCCTCTTTTCTAAAGAGGGGTTGGGGGAGATTTTACAAAATGCAATTAAAATCCCCCTGAATCCCCCTTTACAAAGGGGGACTTGAATATTCAGTATAACAACCAATAATCTGGCGCGCCCGGTACGACTTGAACGTACGACCAACAGATTCGAAGTCTGCGACTCTATCCAACTGAGCTACGGGCGCTTTTATTTATTTCAATGATCTCAAAAAATGGGGTGAGTGAAGGGACTTGAACCCTCGACCTCCGGGGCCACAACCCGGCACTCTAACCAACTGAGCTACACCCACCATTTATATCTGGCACGCCTGCGGGGATTCGAACCCAGGACCTACGGATTAGAAGTCCGTTGCTCTATCCAGCTGAGCTACAGGCGCATAATACAGCTGCATCTAAACCGTATAAGGCTGATCGTAATAACCCCTTTGAAAAATTTTGTCAAGCGAAATGCTGAGACCCTCGCAAAAAGCAGTCATAAACGTCCCTGCCTTCGCAGGGATAAACTGTGACGGGAATCCGCATTACATGTAACTATATAAAAATACTGGATTCCCGCTTTCACGGGAATGACAAATAAAGACTTAATCAGGCTTTTTACAAAACCATCAAATGCTATCAATACATCAAATAAAATATACTATCTGACATAGCCGGCAATACCATCAAAACGATAACCCTTTTTAATGATGGCTTCTCCGTTTGGATCAGTTGAATAAAAGTGACAACCCGTGGAAGGATTGTACCAGCGATACAGTTCCCTCGTATTTGTGAGCCTTGAAGTTGCTATATTTCCTATAAATCCCTCATAAAGGTAACCCCTCAGCGATTTTCCTTCTCCATGCATGTCGTACGAGTAGAAGTGATCTCTTTTTTCAGGATTATACCATCTATAAAAAGGAGTTGTTCCGGGTGTTCCAGAACTGAACAGTCTATATGCGATGCCTTGTTTTATATATCCTTTACTTTGTAATATTTTTATTTCTGTCTGCGGATTTGCCGTATACAGATAATCATACCCTCTCGCATACCGATAAATATCGATAGTTTTCGGAAGATTATCTGCCGATACTTCAAAAGATACCTCAATGATTGCTGTTCCGCCATTTGAATTGAAAATTATATTCTCACCATAAAAACCCGGATCTAACTTTTTCGCATTTACCATTATATTGACATAATCATTTTCTTTTGTCGTTGAACCTGAATCGGGAAATATACTTATCCAACCGGGATTCCCCTTTCTCACTTCCTTGCCAAAGACTCTTACTCCTTCAACAACCAAACGGCCTCCTTTATTAAGGATGGTAAGAACGTGCGAACCATAGGGAAGACCCTCGGCAACCTGGCACCCTGCCATCTCTTTTTGCCCGGCACGACAATCATGATTGATTGAATCTTTCTCGTCCACATAAGCGGCCACGTTTGCTTCATCATTTTCCATTAAGAAAAATACCGCAATACCCGTTCCAGAAAAACGATATCGTATGGCATTCGACGGCACAACGCTTGAGGGAAATCCATTGTATTCCGATAATTTATCAGTTATTTCTAGAAATTCCTTCAAATGAGAAGGTGGTACATAGACCCCGCTTCCCTTGATGTTTTCATTATAGAACGAAATATATCGTCCCGCCACAGGGGATATACCATCAACCGCACTATTTTGAGCAACTACTTGCCACCGGAGGGTTTCTCTCCCTTTGTTTGTTACTTTAATCCTTTTCGTTAAACTTTCTCCCGGCAGAACAACACCAAAATCCATTCTGGCAGGATCTGCATCAATCTGAGGTTCTGAATGTCCGGAAGCTAATTCAAATCTTATAAAAACGGTCCTCGTTCCTCCGTTTGATATCAATTTCACCATTTCCCTATGAGTTCCGAATGATAAATGTTTCCGATAAATATTGATCCGCTTGTCCGTTTCAAAACTCAATTGGATTAAATTTTTACCTTCAGTGTTCAGACTCACTGAGTTTAAATCATTTTTTAAAAAACTGACGTGAACCCGCAGATTATCTGTGCTATTTTTCAGCACACATGATATCTTTTTATCATCGAGAAACGACCACCCCTCCGGTCCATTAACAGACCAATTCAAATTACCTGAACCGACATTTTTGAGAACAAAATTCCCTTTAATACCTTCACCGTGCCCAATGACACCAAGATCTATTTCTTTCGGTGAAACAGTGAGTACGGGTCTCTGAGCATTCGCCTTTCCCTGATCAGGAGTGACCTCTTTTTTGACTTCTCTATTGGACGAATTTTCCCGGGCGGACACCAAATCGGAATTCATAAACGGCATTACAAACATGAAAATTGCGATAACGACCATGCACAAGTAACGGATCATGAATAACTCCTAAACATAATAGACCATTTTCTAACCTAAAGTTGATAGGAACGCAATATTTTAATAATGAAAAATCTTGACACCCCTTTGATATCCGATATATCGTTTCCGAGTTGAATTTATTTGGAACTTATCCAAGGGCACTTTTGTTTATAAAGATGAATCAAAATAACGAGAAACACTGGATAGCATTGAAGTCTGTCGAAGGCGTGGGAAATGTCGGTTTTAAAAACTTGATTGACGCTTTCGGTAATCCGGGAAATGTATTCAATGCATCTTTTCATGCCCTTATGGTCGTTCCGGGAATCGGTCGTAAAACAGCCGGAAACATTAAGGAGTTTAATGCATGGCAAAAAAGTGAAGAAGAGATTGAGTTAATAAAAAAGCATGATGCTCACATCATCACGTATCAAGATCCTCACTATCCAAAATACCTCTTAAACATCTATGATTATCCTGTTCTTCTCTACGTTAAGGGACTTTTGAAGGAAGATGATATTAATATTGCTGTTGTCGGTTCCCGGCTGGCGAGCACATATGGCAAATTTTCAACAGAAAGGCTCTGCCGTGAGCTTGTTTTGAATGGCATAACAGTGGTAAGCGGCCTGGCCAGAGGAATCGACTCTGCCGCCCATAGGGGCGCCCTCACCGGCGGGGGGCGAACTATTGCTGTTTTAGGATGCGGCCTTGATATTGTTTATCCTTCCGAAAACGAAAATATCTATAGGGAAATCATTGCTCATGGCGCCGTCATTACTGAATACCCTTTTGGCACACCTCCGAACGCACCAAATTTCCCCGCGAGAAACAGAATTATCAGTGGTATCTCCCTGGGTGTAGTCGTGGTTGAAGCGAATGAAAAGAGCGGATCTCTTATTACAGCCAGAATGGCCATGGAACAGGGACGTGAAGTATTTGCCGTGCCGGGCAGCATTGATTCAGCCGGATCACGTGGGACACATAAATTGATCAAGGAAGGTGCAAAACTCATAGAAAATGTCTATGATATTCTGGATGAGATCCTTCCCCAGGTGGACATTGTATCTAAAGAGCATTCCACAAAAGCTCACATATTAAAACGGAACAGCCGCGAAGAGAAAAAAACGCAGGAACAGCCATTCATTGAAAAATTGACCGAAACAGAAAATTCTATAGTAAACGTCATATCTTCAAAAGCAGAAAATGTTGACGGTATAATCGCCGCTACGGGGTTAAAATCCCCCGATGTGTTAAATATTCTGTTGACTCTGGAGCTGAGAGGGATTATCAAGCAGCTCCCGGGAAAAAAGTTTATACGTAAGGAGTAACAATGCCAGATTCCCTCATCATCGTTGAATCGCCAACAAAGGTGAAAACCATCAAGAAATATCTTGGTCCTAATTTTGAAGTCTGTGCTTCGATGGGACACATTAAGGACCTCCCCAAAAGCAAACTGGGAATAGATCCGGACAAGCAGTTTGAGGCAACATACAACGTCATTGAATCCAAAAAAAAGGTTGTCGCGCATCTGAAAAAGGCGGCAAAAAGTGCCGAACACATCTATCTTGCACCTGACCCCGACAGGGAAGGCGAAGCAATTGCATGGCATATTGCTGAAGAAATACGTACGAAAGATAAACACATCTATCGGGTTCTCTTTAATGACCTTACAGAAAAAACCATTCTGGAAGCAATGGGCAATCCCCGGGAACTCGACCTCAATAAATTCGATGCTCAACAAACGCGGCGCATCCTCGACCGGCTTGTGGGATATAAGATAAGCCCGATCCTGTGGGAAAAAGTAAGAAGGGGGTTAAGCGCCGGACGTGTGCAGTCTGTTGCGGTGAGGTTAATTTGCGACAGGGAGGAGGAAATCCGGAAGTTTGCACCCGAAGAGTACTGGCATATTACCGCCCATCTGGAGGGAGCAAATCCCCCTCCCTTTGATGCACGCCTTATTAAAATTGACGGGAAAAAGGCTAATATCAGTAATGAATTACAATCGTCCGAAATATTAGAGCTTTTAAAGCAAGCCCCCTTTACCGTCGCGAAACTGGAAAAAAAGGAGATAAAAAGATCTCCCCTGCCGCCATTTACAACGAGCAAACTACAACAGGAAGCCTCACGATGGCTGCGTTTCCCTGCAAAGAAAACCATGAGCGTTGCGCAAAAGCTCTATGAAGGAATAGAATTGGGGGCGGAAGGCTCCGTAGGGCTGATCACGTATATGAGAACCGATTCTGTCCGCATCGCCGAGGAAGCTTTAAAAGAAATAAGAAACTACATAAGAGATAATTACGATCCCGCATTCCTTCCGGCAAAGGTTCGAACCTATAAAAATACCGCATCAGCCCAGGATGCCCACGAAGCAATTCGGCCATCGTCCATAGCCTATAAACCACAAGATATAAAGCAATATCTCAGTAGTGACCAGTTTCGACTCTACCAGCTCATATGGAACCGGTTCGTGGCAAGCCAGATGAACCCGGCTGTCTACGACCAGACGACAATCGATAGTGAAGCCGGAAAATACCTCTTCCGCGCACAGGGATCAGTTATGAAATTCCCCGGATTTACGATTGTCTACACGGAAGGCAAGGAAAACGGAGAAGGTGAAGGTGAATTCGCAAAGATTCTTCCCGAAGTTTCGGTGGGTGAAACCCTGAAACTTCTCTCCCTGAAACCGGAGCAGAAATTCACACAGCCGCCGCCGCGATTTTCGGAAGCATCACTGGTCAGGGAACTTGAAGAAAAAGGTATCGGCAGGCCGAGCACTTACGCGACTATTTTGAGCACGATTCAGGATAGAGAATATGTCCGTCTGGATAAAGGAAGATTTATCCCGACGGATTTAGGGACGCTGGTGACAGAGTTGCTGGTGAAAAATTTCCCTAAAATACTGGATGTTGAATTTACGGCATCTCTGGAAAATAAGTTAGACATGATTGAGGAAGGAAAAATAAATAAACTTGATGCATTAGATGATTTCTATGCGTCCTTTACCGATGAACTTAACAATGCCAAGCTCCATATGAAAAATATCAAGGGTGAAGAAACCCCTACTGACATTATATGCGACAAATGCAACAGTCCTATGGTTATAAAATGGGGAAGAAACGGCAAGTTTATCGCCTGCTCCAACTACCCTTCCTGTAAAAACACTATGAACATCCCTCAAAGTGGTCATGAAGAAGCAAGCCGGCCTGAGACCCTGCAAAAAGATGTATTTTGCACCCAATGCGGTAAAAATATGGCCATTAAACAGGGAAGATTTGGAAAATTTTTAGGATGTTCCGGATACCCCGAATGCAAAAATACCATGGCAATCAGCCTTGGGATACCTTGTCCGGAAAAAGAATGTACCGGGGCACTCTGTGAAAAAAGGACAAAAAAAGGGAAAGTATTTTTCAGTTGCTCCAACTATCCTTCATGTACATTTGCCATATGGGACAGACCTGTGCCGGAGTCATGCCCCCAGTGCGGTGCGCCGTTTCTTGTTGAAAAGCACTCCTCGCGAGGGGACAATTATAAAGCCTGCCGCACCAAGGATTGTCGTTATAAAGCCACTCTATAATTAAAAAATGACTCCTGATAAACCCATCATTGTAATAGGCGGCGGCCTTGCCGGCTGTGAGGCAGCATGGCAGTTATTGAGAAAGGGCCACCCGGTTACCCTCTATGAAATGAAACCCACTGTGTTTTCCCCTGCCCATACATCACCCCATCTGGCGGAGCTGGTATGCAGTAATTCACTTCGCTCCAATATGCCGGAAAACGCTGTGGGTCTCCTCAAGGAAGAGATGCGCATCATGAACTCTCTCATCATAGAGGCGGCAGATAGAACTGCCGTTCCCGCAGGCAAGGCGTTAGCCGTAGACAGGACACTTTTTTCACTCACCATCGAAGAAATACTCCTCTCCCATAAACGGCTGAAGGTCGTAAGGGAAGAAGTGCGGGAAATCCCTCGTGATGCTATAGTCATTATTGCCACCGGTCCCCTAACGTCCGATGCTCTGGCGACTGAAGTTGCCGCTTTGACGGGCAGTAATTACCTCTCCTTCTATGATGCTATTTCGCCGATCATTGAAGGAGATTCTATCGATTATACAAAGATTTTCAGGGCATCAAGATATGACAACAGTGGTGAAGGTGATTATCTAAACTGTCCCATGGATAGAGATGAATATGAAAGATTCTGGCAGGCACTGATAGAGGGTGAAGAGGTTCCTCTGAAACCTTTTGAAGAACTGAAATTCTTCAGCGGTTGCCTTCCTATTGAGATTCTTGCCGGAAGCGGAAAACAAACGCTCACCTTCGGACCGATGAAACCGGTAGGATTAATAGACCCGAAAACAGGAATACAACCATACGCTGTGGTGCAACTACGGCAGGAGGACCGGAATGGAATACTCTTTAATATGGTGGGATTTCAGACGAAACTGACATGGCCCGAGCAGCGTCGTATATTAAGAATGATTCCGGGTCTGGAAAGCGCGGAGTTCGCGAGATACGGGAGCATACATCGCAACACATTTATCAACTCCCCTGCCCTCCTCAGGCAATCACTTCAAATACGATCGAATGACAACATTTTTTTCGCCGGTCAGATTACGGGTGCAGAGGGATACGTCGAATCCTCAGCAATTGGTCTTATTGCGGGTTTGAGTGCTTTTTGTTACCTGTCAGGAAAAGGAATGACGCCGCCACCCGTAACGACAGCCCTGGGCGCCCTCCTACGCTATATACTTCATGCCGATCAAAGGACTTTTCAGCCGATGAATATCACTTTCGGACTTTTCCCTGCTCTTCCAGAAAAAGTCCCGAAAAAAGACAGGGGACGCTTTTTTGCGCAACGCTCCCTTGAAGCACTCGCAGGATGGAAAGGAGAAATGGGATTCTGATGCGAATTCTTCTTCAAAGGTGACAGGCGAGACGCCTGCCCTACCGGTAGAATAAAAATCACTTTGCATGGAAAAAATTATCACGTAGGACAGGCTTCTCGCCTGTCTGAATATGACTAAGCCTTTGCTTCAAAGAAATACTGTTTGATCCGCGAAATATACATTCTGGTTTCCCGGGGTAACCTGTCCGGGTACCTCTCCACATTGCCCATCCCCCAGTTATATGCAGCAAGCGCACGATCAACATTACCATCATATCGATCCAGGAGTCCTTTCAAATAGCGCGTCCCTCCCATAACGTTTTCATAAGGGTCATAAGGATCTTTAACACCAAGATCTTTGGCAGTGGCCGGCATGAGTTGCATAAGACCCATAGCCCCTTTGGAGGATGTGCTGTGAATTTTAAAATTACTTTCAGCCTTTATAACTCCTCGTATCAAATCAGGATCGAGATTGAATCTATCCGCGGCTTGACTTATAATCGCATCGATATCGCCATTGGGTGGAATATTGTCATTTTTTTGAGGCTGGTGCTGTAATTTTGACGCTGACGGTTCCGGCAGAGGACCGGCAATATTCTTGTTTATCAGTCCATAGAATGGTCTATGAAGATCACCACCCTTTTTATCATCCGTGACAACACGAAATAACCGCTCATTCATCTGCATTTTCATCATGAACAGGAGCATGTTAATTTGCTCTTTATCCAGTGTCGGCGCGGAAGACATGGCATCTTTCAAAATAGTGTCAAACGTAACGGCATCCTTACCACCTGCTTGACCTTGCATTTTCAATTTGTATTCCAGAATGTCCCTGGAAGTTGATGTAAGAACGTCAATGTTATTTCTTATGGGAACAGTCATAATTGACTCCGGACTATAAATTATCGTTATATACAATCAAAACCTGTGCCAACTTTATTTGTTAGTCGCAATCTTTAATTGCAAAAATAATAAAATACACTTGACAAAGTAAAATATTTATCTCACATTCCCTGCATTATAATAAGCTATTAATTTAGGTTCATCTCCGTTGAACCCTTGAACCCTTGAACCCTCGAATCCTTGAATCCTCGATTTAATGTGATAATAAAGGCAGGTACTGAAACAATGAAAGATAAAAAAAGAACAAAAGAAGACCTCATTGAAGAAATATCCTCCCTGCGTGGACGGGTGGCTGAACTGGAAAAGTTGGAAGCCACCTGGAAGCAGGAACAAATGGATCTCAATGAAAGAATGGGGCACTACTTTGCGCTCGTAGACCAGCCGACTGATGCCATTTTCGTTATTTTTGACAGAAAGTTCGAGTTTGTCAACCGGCGTTTTGAGGAACTTTTTAGTATAACAGCGGAAGAAGTATGCAGCCCCGACTTTAACACGATAACCCTCATAGCACCCGAGAGCCGTAATTATGTAATTGAACAAATACAGAAAGGATCCCGCGGAGCATTCTCGTCCCAACAATTTGAATTAGCGGCACTGACAAAAGATGGCAGGAAAATAGAATGTGAAACGACCCTCCTGTTTATACCGTATAAATGGGGAATTGCCGTTCATGGAATCCTTCGCAATATAACCATGCGCAAGCGAATCGATGAAGAACTTCAGAGGGAGCGAAAAGATTTACAACTCGTTCTAAACTCTATTCCTACGAGTATTTTCTACGTAGATAAAAATCATCGATTTATCCAGGTCAATGAAGCGTTTGCTAAATCCCTGGGTCGACCGATTGAATCAATTCTCGGGAAGACGATTTCAGAACTCTTCCCCAACCTTCCCGCGCATCAGGTAGCCCACTACCATGAAGACAACAACTGCGTCATGGCGTTAGACCAATCAAAAAGAGGTATTATAGAGATGTACCCATCCGCGCGAGGGCACCGATGGATACAGACCGACAAAATGCCCTATCGTAGTGACGACGGCTCCATTATAGGCGTGATCAGTTTATCTATCGACATCAGCGAGTTCAGAGAAACAGAAGAGAAGCTCTGGTACCTCAGTTTTCATGATGTGCTTACCGGTCTATACAACCGTGCCTATTTTGAAGAGGAAATGGTCAGACATGAGCGCGGCAGACTGTTTCCGGTCAGTATCGTTGTTATTACCGTGGACAACCTTATATCAGTCAATGTCAGCCATGGAGTTGAAGCGGGAAATGAGCTTTTGAAACGTACTGCTCAGGCGCTTAAGGTCTTTCGCACCGAAGACGTCGTTTCACGAATCGGGGGAAATAAATTTGCCGCCATATTGCCGCTATCGGATGAAAAAATCGGCGAAACAGCGATAGCCCGTCTCAGAGATGCCATCACAATGCAGTCTAAAGAGTACCGTGGCCCTCTGCCCGTCATGTCCTTCGGGGTAGCTACCGGTCAAAAAGGATGCTCTTTGTCCGATATTCTCAAACAGGCTGAAAAACGTATGTAACATGGGCCATTAAAAGGCCGATATCACTACAACCACCCGCAGGATAGGCGTCTCGCCTGTCCCCCCGTTCAATTACTTAATTGATCTTAGTGTAGCCTTTGCTTCTTCAGCGCCTTCAAAATTAGGATCTATCTTCAATGCCTCATTGAGTTCTTTCTTCGCCAGATCGAAATTCCCGTTTTTGTAGTACGCCATCCCCAAATGATACTTTATCATAGGCTGGTTCGGAACCTTCTCGTTTGCCTCTTTCAGGTACACAATGGCCCTGCTCGGAACATTCTTCTTGTAGTATATCCATCCCAGTGTGTCCGATACATGAGGATCGTCCGGAACCTGCTCTTTCGCTTTCTGTGCTAAATTGAGCGCCTCATCGATATTTCCACCCTTCTCTGCATATATATAGGCAAGATTATTCGCGGCAGGCGGGAAATTGGGATTAACCTTCAGAGCCTTGATATAATGGTCTTTTGCCTTATCATAGTTTTTCTCGCTCTCATAAATCATTCCCAGAGCCATATGAGCTCCGAGAGAATCAGGGGCCTTTTCAATTGCCGACATGTATGCATTTTTTGCCTTGTCGACCAGCCTCTGACGCATATAAAAGTTTGCAAGAGAAATGTGGAGAGCCGGTATATTCGCATTCAGTTCGATTGCTTTTTTCAGGTAATTTTCCGCATTCGCCACATCCTTGTTCGCCTCATAGAGACCTCCCAGCATGCCATACAGGAAGGGATTATTGGGTGCGATCATAAGTTGATTTGCTGCCCTGTCGAATGCTTTTCTATATTCTTTCTTGTTCATATAGACTGCTATTATGTACTGCAGGGGTTCTATATAATTCGGTTGCAGCGATAGAGCCTTCTCGAACTTTGCAAGGGCATCTTTCTCCTTTTTCTGAACGAGCAGTATCCGGCCCATTTGTGTATAGCCCACAGGATTATTAGGCGCAATTTTTATCACTTCATCAAAGGTTTTTGAAGCACCGGGAATATTTCTCTTCATCAGATATGCATTGCCCATGACCATATAAGCCTGAATACTTTTAGGGTAGTCTTTCAGGATTGCTTTTGCCTCATCTACGGCCTGATCGTAAGCTCCTTCTCTTATATTGATGTCGGCAGCAAGAAGTCTTGGTTCCTGCCATTTGGGGCTCAGTTTTGTTGCCTCAGCCAGAGCCGCTTTCGCCTGTTGAACGTCCCGATTCCCAAAATGAGCCATAGCAAGGAGGTAATACCCCATCGGGAATTTTGGATTGTCTTTTAAATAAGCCTGAAAGAGATTTTGAGCTTCATTGAATTGATTTCTGCTTAAATAGATCCTTCCTTTTAAGAGCAGCCCTTCGGGGCTTTTGGGATTAATCTGAATAATTTTTTCCGTTAACTGGAGTCCTTCGTCGTACTTCTTTTCATTTATGGAAAAATCGGCCAATCTTGCCAGGGCCTGGATATTCTTGGAATCTTTATCAACAGCCTCTTTAAATACCGCTTCGGCCTTGTCTTTTTTACCCCATGCCAGGTAAAAGTTTCCCAGGTGGATACGGATAGGAATGTTCTTCGGTGATAATTCCGTGCTTTTCAAAAATTGCTTCTCCGCCTCTTCAGGTCTATTCGTGGCGGCATAAAAATTTCCCAGGGTCATGTACGCGTTTGCATCCTCCGGCGCAATTTTTACACCTTCCAGGTACTCACGTTCTGCCAAATCCCTCTTCCCCGTTCGAAGATAAAACTCGGCCAGAGAGTACCGTGCCCTGAGGTTTTTCTCATCGACTTTGACTGCGGCTTTCAGCATCTCCTCTGCCTGGGGAAGATCTTTTTTCATAATATAAAGGTTAGCCAGATGCAGGTATGCTTCAAGCTTTTTGTCCCCTTCAACGGCTTTTTTCGCCTCTGAAATAGCCCCGTCAAGGTTCCGTTCTGCGATATTGATATTACTGAGTAAAAGGTGTACCGAGGAATTGTTTGCCTCTTTTGCAAGTACAATCTCAGCCTGTTCTTTTGCCTTTTTTCGATTTCCTGATAAAAGATACAGATTACCTAACTGGAGCTGCGCATCCATCATGCCTGGATCAATTTCAACGGTTTTTGAAAGCTCGGCGAATCCCTCCCGGAATAATCCTGATTTTAAATACGCCTGCCCTAATTTGTAATGAGCTTTGGCATCTTTCGGATCTATCTGAATGACATTCTTATATTCTAAAATAGCTTCCTGTATTTTGTTTTCCGAGAAATACTGCTCGCCTTTCTTCATGTGCCTCTCTTTCTTTGCCTCTGGCGAACACCCCGAGAGCGTTAAAAAAAGAGCGCAAAAAAGGATGAGAGAAGCGAAAACCCATGAGTTGTTCCTGTAAAATTGCATTGCCGATCTCCTTTATTTTTTCAAACATACTATCAATATTCAATCAAATGACAGGCGAGACGCCTGTCCTACGGGTGGGTTATCATTTGACTCTTGCCCAAGAAGAGAATCCCGTCCTGTAAGTGAATTTTTTATTCTATCGAACATGTGAGATGACTTTTTCCCTTATCTATCAATTACAATGTCTGACGTTACCTTTTTTAGAAAATTCATTCCAACGGTGATACGGTGACGCATCATAGCGATGTTCTTCGTATATTTCAAGATATATCTTCAAAGCCTGCTAATAAATAAAAATATCTCGACATATACTTTTTTTTTGATATATTGTCATATTCTTAATATTATTAAATTCCAATCAGGAGCTTCGGAAGATGAAAAAAAGGGAAACGCGGATTTTTATATTGGCATTATTTTTTCTTCTTATGTTATTGCCGACGTCGGCTTATCCCCAAAAGAGTAAAGATGTCACACCACCTCAAAAGACTCAGGGTGAAGTTGCCACCGACAGCGACCAGTATATAATAGGACCCGAAGATGTCCTTCACATTTTCGTCTGGAGAGAAGAGCAAATGTCGAAAACCGTTCCGGTCAGAATGGATGGCAAGATATCCCTGCCTCTTATCGATGATATACAGGCAGCCGATATGACACCGCTCCAGTTGAAAGAGGTTTTGACCAAAAAACTGAAGACCGTCATAGACAACCCGACCGTTTCCGTAACGGTCATGGAGGCAAACAGTTTCAAGGTATTCGTTTCCGGCGAGGTCAAACAACCTGGCGTTCACCGGCTTCGCAGTGAAACATCATTCGTCCAGCTCATGACTATGGTCGGAGGTTTTACGGATTGGGCCGACAAGAAAAAAGTTTTAATCATCAGAAAAGAAAAAGGTGCTGAAAAAAGAATAACGGTCAATTACAAGAAAATAATCGATGGAAAAGAACCGGATGTCACTATTAAACGAGGAGATTTGGTGATTGTACCATAATTCATCCGTGGGACAGGCGTCCCGCCTGTCAAAATATTTTTTTGAGGTTTTTCGAAAGATTTTATAGAGGCTAATTATGCAAATATTTTTCTTTTTCGTTGCGTTCTTGTGCATATATTTACCGGTTTCGGTTCATGCCCAGAGTGGAGCTGTTGAACCCGGTTTCCACCCTTACATTTCCGTTGAGGAAGAATACAATGATAACATCAATCTCGCCTCTACAAATAAAAAGGATGATTACATTACGACGGTGAAACCTGGGTTGAAGTATACGAACATGGACAAAGTGTCAGGTGTGGATTTTGATTACAACCTTGGCCTGGTCTATTATGGAAAAGAAACGGATAGTAAATATGTCAGTCATAATGGATCGTTAAATGTTAAATACCTCACAAAAGAGCATTTTAATTTTTATCTGAAGGAATCCTTCATTCGATCTGACGAGCAGAGAGAACGGGAATACTTCACTACTACAGAGGAAAACAAGTATGTACTCTCTACACGAACGGAAAGGTCTATTTACTGGCGAAACGTTGTAGCGCCAACGATTGAATATCAATTCGGGCCGGATAATCGTTTGGGCCTCAACTATCGTAATAACATTTACAGAACAGAAAGCACAGTCGGACAGGACAGCCGGGAAGATTATATTAATCCTTTTTTCGATTATTGGTTTAACCAGAAAAATGGCATCCACCTTGAGTATGGCTATACAATCGGGGATTTTAACCTTACTCCCGACATGACCGGTCACAGGGCAAATGGCCGCTATACGAATCGTATCAGTCCAAAATCATCCATCTTTGCAGAATACACGTTTTCACAGCGCAATTTTGATCCCCCATCTACAGATTACGACATCCATGAACCGTCTGTGGGTATAACATACGCGTTTAGTCCAACCTTCAATGCATCGGCACAGGTTGGATATTTCTGGAAAGAACCTGAAATCGGCGAGAAAACAGACGGCCCAAGTTATAAAGCCAGTATCACAAATCTTGACGTCCGGACAACCTACATCCTCAGCTTGCAGGGTGGGTATACGGAAGATTATTTTACTTCAGAAAATCTGGGTTTTAACCGATACCACCGGTTGACGGGGTCAATAACACACTACCTGGAAAAGAGAACGTCTGTCGGTTTTTCCGGCAACGTGGAGCGGGCAGAATTTGACCAGGACAGGAAAGACTGGATTTGGGGAGCGAGCGGCACACTCTCTCACACGCCGTTAAAATGGCTGACATTGGCATTGGAGATCTCACACAGGGAAAGAACTTCGAACATAGATGCGAACGATTACACCGAAAACAGGGGAATTATAAGAATCACCGCAACATACTGATTATTGATCATTCCCGCTCCTTAAAATATGTCATTCCCGCCCCACAATAGTCATTCCCGTCCCCGCCTTCGCGGGGATAAACTGCGGCGGGAATCCAGATATTATGCTCTCTTCTCCCTCCCCTGGTGGGCGGAATGAAAGGGAGGGGGTATTTTCGTATTAATCCTGCCCCCGTGGGGCGCCACGAATCATGAAAATTATGCATGACGGGCGGCACAGGAATGTACCGCCTATCGATAGACGGGGTTTTCTAACCCCGTATGGATTTATTTTTGTATTAATGACAAGATAAAATGTTTTACTGAAAGAGTAAATATAACTATGATCAATCCTGCACGATCCTATAACATTGATGATTACCTGGAAATCTTACACAGAAGAATCTGGTATCTCGTGATTCCTTTTCTGGTAATTATAATTGGAACCGTTCTCTATGTAACGTTTGCCCCCCGGCTCTATAAAGCCTCGACACTCGTTCTCGTAACACCGCAAAAAGTGCCGGAGTCGCTTGTTCCCTCCACAGTAACTTCAAGAATCGAAGAGCGCCTTCAATCGATTTCACAGGAGGTAATGAGCAGGACACGTCTGGAACAGGTTATTAATGAATTCGGCCTTTATAAGTCTGAGAGCAAGAATCTCACCCGGGAAGAGATCGTGGAAAAGATGCAGAAGGACATCAAGGTTGAGCTTCCCACCAAAAAAGAGGAAAAGGGCTATTTTACGATCGGCTATATCAGCAAAGATCCGAATATGGCTACCGCCATTGCCAACCGGCTGGCTTCCCTTTTTATCGAAGAGAATTTGAAACTGAGGGAGCAGCAGGCAGTGGGAACGACAGAGTTTTTAACCAGTGAACTTACTGCTAAGAAGGCAAAGTTAGAGGAGCTTGAGGCGGCAGTGACACAGTATAAGAGACACCACATGGGTGAACTGCCTGAGCAACGGGATACCAATCTGAAAATTTTAGAACAATTGCAGATGCAATACCAGAGGGTCGGGGAAAATCTGAGGGCTGCACAGGACCGCAAATTATTTCTACAGAAGCAACTCTCCGACCTTGAATTGCCAATAACCGGCTCAGGTACCACTGTTACTTCAAGAGCGCCAGGCAGATCGTCCACCTCATCATCCGTACTGGGATATTCCTCTACAGGCCCTGAGATAGCCGGAACCTATGAATCTCAGAAGGATTCTCTCACAAGACAACTCGATGACTTAAGGTCAAGATACACGGAAAGCCACCCTGACGTAATTGTGACAAAGAAGAAACTCGCCGACCTGGAAACAAAAAAGGACACCTACAATGTCAAAAGCGACCCACGATACAGGGAATTGAAAAATCAACTGGCAATGACCGACATGGAAATAAAGAGATTCCGGACGGAAGAAACAAACATAGGATCTCAGATCAACAGATACAGGGCACGTATTGAAAACGTTCCCTCACGGGAGCAGGAGATGGCATCATTGTCCCGGGAATACCAGAATACCAAGGAAACGCACGAACAACTTTTGAAAAAGAGCCAGGAAGCTCAGCAGTCGGAAAATCTGGAACGGCGGCAAAAGGGAGAACAGTTCAGGGTAATTGATCCTGCCCGCGTCCCTGAAAAGCCATTCTCCCCGGATATACCGAAAGTCCTTCTCATTGGTTTTGTGGTGAGCATAGGTTGCAGTTTTGGGGCGGCAATTATTCGGGAGCAAATGGACAGATCATTCCACGATGCCGGAGATGTTGAAGTCACTCTCGGGCTCAGAGTGCTGGCAACTATTCCCAATATCGAGCAAAAAGCGGCGTAACCATTATAAAAATACAATTAATCATCTGTCATTCCCGTGTAGACGGGAATCCAGTATTTTCAAAGCATGACAGATTCCCACTTTCGCGGGAACGAAATTATATTGCTCTATGTACGAAAAGTTTTATGGCTTTAAAGAAAAGCCATTTAATATAACGCCCGACCCTAAATTTGTATATCTGAGCGAGAATCATAAAGAAGCTCTCGCACACCTGAAATATGCCATCAAAGAAGAAAAGGGGTTCACCGTCATTACCGGAGAGGTGGGTACCGGCAAAACGACACTTGTACATACACTCTTAAATAAAATAGACGGGAATGTGCGAACGGCTTACATTTTCAATCCCGTCATGGATCCGGATGACTTCCTCAATTATATTTGCGAAGATTTAGGATTAAAATCAGATGGCGTCAAGTCACGGGGACAGAATCTCACATTATTGCATAATTTTCTTCTGACGTGCTATACTCAGAACGAACGGGTTTTTTTAATTATCGATGAAGCCCAAAGCCTGGATACGAAACTTCTTGAAGAAGTCCGGTTGCTTACCAACCTGGAAACATCGAAGAACAAACTTCTCCACGTCATTCTTCTGGGACAACCGGAATTGAACAAGACTCTTGCCGATGAGAGATTTCGGGCTCTAAAACAGAGGGTTTCCGTTCGTTACCATTTAAATACTCTGAATTTTGCGGATACGAGAGAATACATTCTGTTCAGGATGAAGAGAGCAGGAGCGCGGAATCTTTCCGTATTCGATGAAGGCGCTATAAAGGCAATATATAAATACTCAAAAGGGATCCCCCGTTTGATCAATATTCTATGCGACAATGCCCTGCTCACAGGATTTTCACGTGAGGAAGACCGAATCGGGAAATCAATTATTCAGGAAGTGATCAAAGATTTAGAAGGGTCACACGCGATTAAAAAGAGTAAACTGTTACCCATATTACTCATTATTTTTATACTGTTTCTGTGCGCAGGGATCATTCTAATTTTACTTTTTCCTGAACATTCAGAAATATGGAATTTTAAGGCGTGGAGCATAAACAAATGGTTTATTCATCAATAAATTTTCATCAATCGAGTTACAAAGGTATTATTCTGGCGGGCGGCGCCGGTACCAGACTCCATCCGATTACAAAAGTGGTCAGCAAACAGTTATTGCCCATATATGACAAGCCCATGATCTATTATCCTCTTTCTGTACTCATGCTGGCAGGAATCAGAAATATTCTGATCATCTCGACCCCGGAAGATCTCCCACGATTCGAGAGTCTTTTGGGAAATGGCGAACAGTGGGGCCTCAGTTTTTCGTACGCCGAACAAAGGAAACCTGAAGGCATTGCCCAGGCATTTACTATTGGAAAAGATTTCATCGGTGACAGCAATGCCTGTCTCGTCCTGGGGGATAACATCTTCTATGGCCATGGCCTGCCTGAGATTTTAAAAAGAGCGGTGACAATAGATAAAGGCGCTCTTATTTTCGGATATTGGGTCCGGGACCCGGAAAGATATGGTGTTGCGGAGTTTAATGAGCAGGGAAAAGTGCTGAGCATTGAAGAAAAACCCTCAAACCCCAAGTCCAGCTATGCGGTGACCGGTTTATACTTCTACGATAATGACGTGATAGAAATCGCGTCCAGGTTAAAGCCTTCAGCCCGGGGAGAGCTTGAAATTACGGATCTTAATAAAGAATACCTTGCAAGAGGAACACTCCAGCTTGAAATTCTTGGTCGCGGTTTCGCCTGGCTCGATACGGGAACACATGAGTCGCTTCTTGAAGCAGGTATGTTTTTCGAGACTATAGAAAAGCGCCAGGGTCTCAAAGTCGCTTGTGTTGAGGAGATTGCCTTTCGAATGGGCTATATCGATGCAGACCGGGTTCGCCGTCTTGCCGAACCTTTGAAAAAAAATGGATATGGGGAGTATTTATTACAAATTATAAAAAACAGGTAAAAGGTCCAAGGTTCAAGGGGAATGGACAATGCTCATTCAAGTTTTTTTTGAAAGAACCGATGTTAACTACGAATATTTAAGGTGTGAGTGACTATGGGTAAAATGTTTGAAGCGCTTCAGAAGGCGGAGAAGGAAAGAATACAGGAACCTCAGGAAGATTCTGTTAAGACCGCATCCGACGATGCTGTTTTAGACAATAAGTTGGTCTCATTTTTTCAGCCTGGCTCCATAGTCGCGGAGCAATTTCGCAAACTGAGAACATACCTTTTCAAACCTGATCTGCAAAATCAAACGAAGACGATCCTCGTTACAAGCGCTTTCAGTGGAGAAGGCAAAAGCCTCATTGCCATAAACCTGGCAATCAGTATCGCCATCGAATTGCATAGCCATGCCTTGCTCGTGGATTGTGACCTCCGCAATCCGACGCTTTCACGTTGGTTTGGAATGCAAGAAGCAAAGGGTCTGTCCGATTACCTTCTTGGAGAGATTGAAATACCTGAACTCCTGGTCAAAACCCATGTCGATAAGCTCAGTCTGCTTTGTGGTGGGAGCTCTCAGGATAACCCTGTCGAGCTGATAGGCTCACAGAAGATGGAAGCCCTGGTTCAGGAACTAAAATCGCGGTACAGTGACCGTTACATCATTCTTGATTCTTCACCTGTGTTGGCTACAACGGAACCGAATGTCCTCGATAAAATGGTCGATGGTATTATCCTTGTAGTCAGGGCGGGCGTAACACCCAGAGAATCTGTTCAGCAGGCCGTTAAATTACTTAAAACAGAGAAAATTATCGGTGTTGTGTTAAATGATATGCAATTTAAATCATCAGCGCTTCATTCACGATATTTTGGAACACACCGTTACTATTATGATTATCGTTACAGAAGCAGTAAAGAACCTCAAAACTTAAAGGACAAAATTATATCGCGTTTGAAAAAACCGAAAGAATTTTTCAAGAGAAATCCGTAAAGCATCTTTACCTGTAAATACCTTTTATTCGTAAAATTCTTTTACTCTTGAAATGTATTTTAAAATAAGAAATACTTCAGTCCAGGTTATCGACGGTCACTTTTTAATTAATCGCAAACCTTATAAACAGCAAATCTATAGGTGTCGTCATGAATATACCTGGGTTGAATGGCAAAATGTTAGCTAACTTCCTTGTGAAACCTTCGGAAACGGCCATGGAACCTTCACATGATGGAGACCACACATTTTACAGTGCACCCCACTTTCACCATATGCTCCGGATCGAGCGGAAAAGGACGGAGCGATCGAAAAAACCTTTTCTCCTCATCCTCCTTGACTTCTCAGGGTTGAAAACAAAAAATCGCAATGCTTCCATGTATGAGAAAGTAAAATCGGTCATTGTTTCCTGTTCAAGAGAAACGGATTTGCAAGGATGGTACGAACACAATAAGACCATAGGCGCCATATTTACGGAGATGGCCTCGGTTGAAGAAAGTTCGATAGAAAAAATTTTCCGCAAGCTGCAAAACAAAATTGGCGAGAATCTTGATGCGGAGGATGTCAAGAAGATCAAAGTATCTTTCCACGTATTTCCCGAGGAGAATGGAAACACCGTAATCAACAACAGTCTGTTCAATATAGCCCTCTATCCCGATCTTTCAAGACCGAGTATCTCCAGACAGACAACATCATCCCTAAAAAAGATTTTAGATATAACAGGAAGCCTGTTTGCCCTTCTGTTATTTTTCCCGATCTTTTTGATTATTGCCGCAGCAGTCAAACTGACCTCTAACGGACCTGTATTTTTTAAACAGGAAAGAATGGGGCTCAACGGTGAAATATTCACATTCCTGAAATTCCGATCCATGTATACGAACAGCGATCAAAATCGCCACAAGGATTACATTAAAAAATATATCGCTAAGGGGAAAGGCGATGCGAACACGCCGGGCGTCTATAAATTAAATAACGACCCCCGGATTACCGCCATCGGCCACTTTTTGAGAAAAACCAGTCTTGATGAACTCCCGCAGTTCATTAATGTATTGAAGGGTGAAATGTCGCTTGTCGGGCCACGGCCTCCTATCCCCTACGAGTGCGAAATTTATGATATATGGCACAGACGGAGGTTACTCTCTGTCAAACCGGGTATTACAGGGCTGTGGCAGGTAACCGGCAGAAGCAGTACCACGTTTGATGAAATGGTACGCCTCGACCTCAAATACATAAATGAGTGGTCGCTGTGGCTTGACATCAAGCTTCTCCTGAAGACCCCATGGGTAATACTGACGGGTAAGGGAGCCTATTAACTTTGAACCTTGAACCTTGAACCTTGAACCTTGTACCTTAACCCTTGACCCTTGTACCTTAACCCTTGACCCTTGCACCTTGACCCTTGACCCTTGTACCTTGAACCTTTAAAATTGAAGGAAACACATTATGATTAGAGTAGGAATAATCGGATACGGTTACTGGGGACCCAATCTCGTAAGAAACTTCAGCACGGCGGAAGGTTCTCAGGTGGAGATGGTTTGCGACATGAATCAGCAAGCCCTTAAAAAAGTCCGGAAGACGTATCCCGGCATCAAGGTCACAAGTGACTTCAATGAGCTGATCAAAGACCCTGATATCGACGTCGTAGCTATTGCAACACCGGTCTTTACCCATTACGAACTTGCAAAGAAGGCTTTAGAAGAAGGCAAGAATATATTCGTCGAAAAACCCTTCACCTACACCAGCGCTGAAGGTGAAGAACTCATTGAGTTAGCCGAGAAAAAGAACCTGAAAATAATGGTGGATCATACATTCCTCTACACAGGTTCCGTGAGGAAGATAAAACAACTTGTTGAGGACCACGTCTTAGGTGATCTTTTCTACTACGATTCCATCAGGGTCAATTTGGGCCTCTTCCAGCACGACATCAATGTGGTGTGGGATCTCGCACCGCACGATATCTCTATCATGGAATATGTGATCGGTGAAAAACCACAGGCTGTTGTAGCAACCGGAGCCGAACACTTTAACCGTGGGCTGGAAGATATAGCTTACCTGACAGTATACTTTAAAGACAATATTATCGGGCATATCAATGTCAACTGGCTTTCCCCTGTCAAGGTGAGAACCACCCTGATCGGGGGACAAAAAAAGATGCTTGTCTGGAACGATTTAGAGCCGGACGAAAAAATTAAAATTTACGATAAAGGCGTCCAGGTAAAAACCAAAGAAGGTAAGTACAATCTCTTGGTCTCCTATCGCTCCGGAGACATGTGGGCGCCCAGAGTCGAACAGACCGAAGCTCTCAAGCTCATGGTTGAAAAATTTGTCGACTATATAAGCAACGGCGGAAGAATCATAAATGACGGAGTGGCAGGACTTAGAGTGGTTAAACTGCTTGAAGCATCTACCCGATCTTTGAAGAATAAGGGAGAGATGGTGTACCTATGAACTATCTCTGTATAGCCGATGACGTAACGCTTGGCAAGAATGTCAAACTCTCGAAATTCATCAACCTCTACGGATGCACCATTGACGATAACACAAAGATCGGCGCCTTTGTCGAGATACAGAAAAACGCCTCTGTCGGCAAGAACTGCAAGATATCCAGCCATACCTTTATCTGTGAAGGGGTAATTATTGAAGACGACGTTTTTGTCGGACATAATGTCACCTTTATCAATGATATGTACCCTCGTGCGACAGCACCGGACGGCTCACTGCAAACCGAGGCCGACTGGACTGTAGCGCCTACCCTCGTGAAAAAGGGCGCCTCAATCGGCTCCAGCTGTACCATACTTGCCAATGTTACCATCGGCGAAAACGCCATTTTAGGCGCGGGAAGCGTCATCACAAAAGATGTGCCTCCGAATACCATCGCTGCCGGCAATCCCGCAAAAATTTTAAGAATAATTAAGGTTCAAGGTTCAAGGTTCAAGGGACAAGGTTAGGGGAATGAGGTTTGAGGATCTTGAGGTCTGGAAACGTGCAACCAATTTAAGTGCAAATATTTATAGAGGGCTGAAACATCTCAAAGATTACGGTTTCAAAGATCAAATTACTCGCTCCGGGCTATCGATACCAAGCAATATCGCTGAAGGTTTCGAAAGAGAATCACACAAGGAAAGTGTAATGTTTTTATCCTATGCAAAGGGTTCATGTGGCGAATTGCGAACCCAAATTTACATTGGAATAGATATCGGATACATTGACAAAGAAATCGGTGAGGAATGGTCAAGAGAGGCACAAGAAATATCATCGATGCTAAATGGTTTAATTAAAGCCCGTCGCAAATTCACATAAAAACATGAACCTTAAACCTTGCTCCTATATTTTGTCCTTGAACCTTGAACCTTGCCCCTTGAACCTATATCTTGTCCTTGAACCTTGTCCCTTGCCCCTTTCCCCTTGCCCCTATATTTTGATATGATCTGTATCACAAATCCAATCGAGCACGAAAACTGGGATAGTTTGCTCCTTTCCTTTCCCGACTATTCTTTCTTCCACTCTTCAACCTGGGCTGAAATCCTCCACAAATCCTACGGCTATAAACCTCTTTATCTCATGGAGAATGAACAAAAAAACCTGTCGGCAGTAATGCCGGTCATGGAAATAAGCAGTTTGCTCACAGGCAAGAGAGGTGTTTCCCTCCCTTTCACCGATTACTGTGAACCAATCACTTCTAAACCGGAACAATTTCAGGCGCTGTTCAATTTTGTAATTGATTACGGCAAAAAACATGGCTGGAAGTATTTCGAGATCAGAGGTGGCGAAACCTTCTTAGAAAAAAAAGAACCATCAATGTTCTATTTAGGCCATACCCTCGACCTTACCGATGGTCAGGATAAAATATTTTCTCACTTGCGGGATTCAACTAAAAGAAACATAAAAAAGGCTGAAAAAGAAGATGTAAAAATGGAAATTGCACATTCATTAACCGCAATGAATGAATTCTACCGCCTCAACTCTTTAACCCGGAGGGATCATGGCCTTCCCCCTCAACCCTATTATTTCTTCAAAAACATCTATGACCGGATTATCTCAAAAAATTCAGGATTTATTTCCCAGGCCACATTTAATAATATTACAATTGCCAGCAATGTTTACTTCCTTTTTGGAGAAAAAGTGATATATAAGTATGGCGCCTCAGACAGGACTTATCAGCGCCTGAGAGCTAACAATCTTGTCATGTGGGAAGCCATAAAATGGTGTTGTGAAAACGGCTATAAAAGCTTGTGTTTCGGCAGAACGGAAACCGACAACGATGGGCTGAGACAGTTTAAATCAGGATGGGGAACAAAGGAGCACATTATTAAATATTACAGATACGATTTTCGGAAAGATTCCTTTGTAAAAGAATCTCCAAAAATATCAGATTCCCAACATAAGTTTTTTAATAAATTGCCGATACCACTACTGAACGTTTTAGGAACACTATTATATAAACACATGGGTTAATTCATATTGGTTCTACTAGACCCTTGCACCTTGTTACTTGTTACTTGTTACTCGTTACCCGTTCCTTGTTCCTTATTCCTTACTCCTCGATGTAATCGAGAGGGCGGAGCTGTATATAACTTGCCCCTTGCCCCTTGAACCTATTTTATTTCCTCGCCCCTTGACCCTATTTTTTGCCCCTTGCCCCTATTTTCATTGGAGGAAACCATGAATGTTCCATTCTTAGACCTGAAAGCCCAGTATAAAACCATAAAGAATGAAATCCACGAAGCCATTAACGAAGTCATGGAAAATACCGCCTTTGCCGGAGGACCTTTTGTTGCTAAATTTGAACAGGAATTTGCCACCTTTTGCAACTGCAAGCATGCCATCGGTGTGGGAAACGGTACCGATGCCCTCTGGCTGAGCCTCATTGCTTTAGGAATTGGACCTGGTGATGAGGTCATTACCGTCCCGAACACTTTCATAGCCACCGCCGAAGCAATCACATACTGCGGAGCCCAACCGGTTTTCGTCGATATCGATCCGAAAACCTACAACATGGACCCCAACAAACTCGAAGATTGCCTCAAGAAGCGCCTCTCCCCTACCCTAACCCCTCGGCCAAAGGCCATCATCCCTGTTCACCTCTTCGGGCAACCGGCAGACATGGACCCCATCATGTCAATAGCCAGGAAACATGGATTGTATGTAATCGAAGATGCTTGTCAGGCACACGGCGCGGAGTATAAAGGAAATAAAGCAGGATCAATAGGAAATACGGGCTGTTTCAGTTTCTATCCGGGAAAGAATTTAGGCGCCTATGGTGAGGCGGGAGCTGTTGTCACAAACGATGATTCCCTTGCCGAGAAAATGAGGATATTCCGGGATCACGGTCAGGCGAAGAAATATTACCACAGCATGATCGGCTGGAATGCCAGGATGGATGGAATACAGGGTGCCGTTCTGAGCGTTAAGCTAAAATACCTGCCCAAGTGGAACGAAGCACGGAGAAAACATGCACAGGAGTATGATAAACTGCTTTCTCCACTACATGGCATCATCAAACCACACGTTGCAGACTATGCAAAACATGTCTACCATATTTACGCCGTTCGTATAAAAGAGAGAGACCGGCTGATGACCTCCCTTTCAGAGAAGGGAATCTCGTGCGGCATCCATTACCCGGTTCCCATTCATCTCCAGGATGCCTATCGATTCCTCGGTCTCGGTCAAGGCAGCTTCCCTGTTGCCGAAAAATGCGCTTCCGAATTTGTTTCTCTACCGATGTACCCTGAACTAACCTCCGACCAGGTCACCTATGTAGTAAACACTCTAAGCGTATCCCTTGAACCTTGAACCTATTATTTTTCCTTGCCCCTTGTCCCTTGCACCTATTTTGTGTCCCTTGCCCCTAAAAAGAGGTTAATCATGGAAAACGATCATCTTGAAATCATATTGGAGGATATTCGTAGCAAGTT
>JAPLJS010000026.1 GCA_026388545.1 Deltaproteobacteria bacterium | reverse complement strand
ATTTTATATTCCCTTTGAAAATCCCTCTAAAACTCCCTTTACAAAAGGGAGACTTAATAGAATCGAAAATTTTCATGCCTCGTGGCGTCCCCACGGGGTCATGGCAATTCCTACGAAAATAACATCGGACGGGGGGAACCCGTCTATCGATAGGCGGTGCGTTCCTGCACCTCTACGCAGCCTTGCCGGTTGCGGATTTTGCAGACCGCAGCCGATAATCATCGAGAGCCCTTTTTAACGCCTCTTCCGCCAGAACAGAACAGTGCATCTTAATGGGCGGTAGCCCCCCAAGGGCCTCCGCAACGGCCCGGTTGGATATCTTTAAGGCATCTTCAATTGTCTTGTTCTTCACCAGTTCCGTAACCATGGAACTCGTGGCAATCGCAGCACCGCAGCCGAAGGTCTTGAACTTTGCATCAGTGATAATGCCGCCGTCAACCTTGATATGGAGTTCCATGATATCACCGCATACGGGGTTTCCTACCTTCCCGACCCCATCGGGATTTTCAATTTCTCCGACATTTCTCGGATTCCGGAAATGCTCCATAACCTTTTCACTATACTCCATCTACTTGACCTCCTTTTTGTAAAGAGGAGACATGGAACGCAATTTAGCGACAATGCCGGGCAGTACCGTGATGACATGGTTAATGTCGTCCTCTGAAGTCTGCCTTCCCAGGGAAAATCTCAGTGATCCATGCGCAAGCTCATGGGAAAGACCGATAGCCACCAGGACAGGGGACGGCTCCAGTGACGATGAGGTACAAGCCGAGCCTGTTGAACAGGCGATCCTCTCCATATCGAGATTCAAAATCATAGATTCACCCTCCACATAGGCAATAGAAACATTGACGTTATTCGGGAGCCTCTGTACAGTATGACCATTCACGCGGGTAAATTCAATTGTGCTGAGAATACCCTCGATTAACGTATCACGCAGGTAAGTAAGCTTCTCAATTTCCGTCTCCATCTTCTCCTTGGCCAGTTCCACAGCTTTTCCGAAACCGACGATTCCCGGCACATTGTGTGTTGATGCCCGGCGCTGCTGTTCCTGATCACCGCCATGCATGAAGGGGAGCATCCGTATCCCTTTTTTTACGTAGAGGATTCCCACACCCTTTGGGCCGTTGAGCTTATGCCCGGAGGCGATGAGGATATCCACATTCAACTCATTCACATCTATCGGGAGGTGACCGAGCGTCTGCACTGCGTCGGTATGAAAATATATGCCTTTTCTCCTGGCAATTTTTCCGATCTCGTTAATGGGCTGAATTGTTCCGATTTCATTATTGGCATGCATGATGGAAATCAGTATTGTCTGGTCCGTAATTGCCTTCTCTACATCGGCGGGATCAACGAGGCCGTATTCATCAACGGGGAGGCAGGTAATTTCAAACCCCTGTTTCTCCAGAAAATGGCATGGTTCCAGGATTGCGTGGTGTTCTATCTTCGAGGTTATAATGTGGTTCCCCTTATCACGCCTCGCGTATGCTATGCCCTTAATCGCACAATTGTTGCTCTCCGTCCCACCGCTCGTAAAAATAATTTCTTCCGGTTTTGCCCCGATAAACGAAGCAACAGTATATCGTGCATCTTCTATGGCATGCTTCGCTTCCTGACCGAAGGCATGGAGACTCGAGGGATTCCCATAAACTTCCGTAAAGTAAGGCAACATAGCTTGTAGCACCCGTGTATCTGTCAGAGTTGTCGCCGCATTATCCAGGTATATTTTCTTCATTGTATATTCCTTGATACTAATGATCTAAAAATCAGTATGCCCTTCTCCCATTTTGTTGCAAAAAGGATTCAAGGATTCAAGGGTTCAAGTGTTTAGTTTCCCATATCCACTCAAATCCTCGACCCCTTGAATCCTGAAAAGGATAGCAACTTTTTCGGAGATGAACCTTAACAAATAATCCTTTTCTTCGAGAGCAGGTTCTCATTAACCGCTCTTCAAATATTATGCATCATTGCCTTTCCCGCTTTTTCCTGATTCATTTTGACCAGCATATCCAGGGTAATCGAACTTAAGGTCTCTGAAATTTTCCCGCCTATAATCGCCCAGATGTCATGGCTCGCACAGATTGGCACCCTTGGACAAGTGGAAGGATTCTTGACACAGTCAACAAGAGAGCAATCTCCTTCCAAAACATCTACAATCTCTTTCATGGTAATCTGTGACGGTTCTTTCGCAAGGCTGTATCCTCCATACGCCCCCCGGATAGAGTTCACCAAGCCGACCCTTCTCAACGGTATAATAATCAAACTCAAGTACTTCTCGGAAATATTCTCCCCTTTTGCGATATCTTTGAGAAATACCGTGCCTTTGCCATAATTAAGCGCCAGCGCCACCATCAATCTGACTCCGTACCGCGCTCTTGTTGAAAGTTTCATATCAAACCTCGGAGGTAATTACTACTATCGCTATCGTTTAGATAGTAATTAAACCATCGAAACAATCTTGTCAAGAAAAAATATTACATGTTTGATTGAATAATGCGATTATGATAGTAGTCGCTTACTCATACCCACTAAACAGTGGAATTATTTCAAAAGGACACCTTTTTCATTATGTCGCGAATGATTCGTTATTACAGCACAAATAGGAATATTGACGGTGATTTCGGAATTATCCCATTCAAGGGAATGGTTACCTTCAAAGAGGCGCTCCTGCAAGGTCAGGCGCCTGATGAAGGGCTTTTCATGCCTGATCCCATCCCGCTCCTGCCTTACCATAAGATCCTGTCATTAAAAGGAGCACCTTACACCAAAGCGGCGATGCTTGTGGCAAAAGCCTTTCTGGCCGATGAAATCACTGATGAGGTTTTGAAAAAAATAATTTCCGATTCATATAATTACACGGTCCCGCTGGAAAAAGTGATAGAGCGTAAATACATTATGAGACTTGATCAGGGGCCAACCGCCTCTTTCAAGGATTTTGCCGCCCGGATGATGGCCCGTCTGATGAGCCATTTTCGTGATCCGGGGAAAATGCTGAATGTCTTAGTTGCAACATCGGGAGACACGGGAAGCGCCGTCGGTGAGGCATTCAAGGGCGTTGAAGGGATCGATGTCACCATTCTTTATCCTGCAAGTGAAGTCAGCGGCATACAGAAGAAACAACTGGACACGATCGGCGGCAATGTCCAAGCCATTTCCGTCCATGGCAAATTTGACGACTGTCAGAATCTGGTAAAGCAGGCTTTTTCTGATCCCTCTCTCAATGAGTTCAATCTCACCTCTGCCAATTCCATCAATTTCGGGCGGATTCTTCCCCAGATCATTTACTACGTATATTCCTATTCACAACTTGCCGCGGCGGGTGAAGAAATCGTGTTTTCCGTTCCTTCCGGAAATTTCGGTGATGCCCTCGGCTGCGAGTATGCAAGAAGGATGGGACTCCCCGTGAAAAAGCTCGTCATGCCTACGAATGAAAACGACGAATTTCCACGGTTTCTTGCCACAGGAACCTATGAGAAGATATCCCCTTCAAAAGCATGCCTTTCCAACGCAATGAATGTGGGTCATCCGAGCAACCTCGCCCGCTTTTTTGATTTATACGGGGGAACGGTAGATCGCAGTGGCACTGTCCACAGATACCCCGATAGAGAAGAAATGCGACGATACATTTTTTCCGTAAGCATTTCTGATGAGGACACAAAGAAAACGATTAAAAGGGTCTACGATCAGTACCGGGTTCTTCTGGAACCGCACGGAGCGGTGGGATGGAGGGGCCTTGAGACCTATCTCGAACAATCAGGTGATTCCCCCTTATGTGTGTCCCTCGAAACGGCTCATCCGGCAAAGTTTCCTGATGAGATAAAAGACCTCCTGGGCATTACCCCTGATCTTCCGCAGAGCATGAAAGATATAGATCAGCGGAGTGGAGAACCTTTCAAATTATCCGCACACTATGAAGATTTAAAAGAATATCTGCGCAGGTGCCTGAAGGTTACGTCGTGAACTCATTATCCCCAGTGTCATAGAATCCCGCAGAAATTCGAAAGAACACCGAAGGTACCCTGTCTTATTTGATATCGAACTTTACGTACGTTTTCCCGGTTATATTGACCTTTATTGTCGCATTGGATTCCCTGCTATTCTTCAATTTAATATTCCCGAACGGTGATATGGTGCCCCTCGTCTGAAAATGAACCGTATGTCCCCCGCCGAAACTGGCATTAAGAATTTCAATGTCCGGTCCGAATGACGAGATATGTTTGGTGATAGCTTTCGGTGTACCCGGCTGGATGGTATAGCTTCTTCCGGCAACGTCAAACGTGATTTGATATGTTGTATTCTCAGAAACCGCCCTTTCCTTGTATACAAAAAAGTCAGATGCGATATCTCTTGCTGCCAACTTGAGATTTCTATTTAATGTATAGGCGTACCAATTCACTCCCGCAACGGCAGCAATGACTGCCAATACTGCAATGGTGATGATCAACTCAACGAGTGTAAATCCCTTCCTTGATTTCATCATGGTTTTCACTCAATACTATGAGTTCCTAAATACTGACAGTTTCGTAAAAAAAACAGATTTCGTCTCACATTGTCATTACTACGAAAATAGATTCCATATATTCCCCCCTTTAGAAAAGGGGGGAGAGGGGGGATTTGATAATCGCGTGGAAAATCCCCCTGTATCCCCCTTTTGCAAAGGGGGACCTATCAGGTATTCATCCTGGTTCCCCGCTTGCGCGAGAACAGCGTCTGGACTCCCGCCGCAGTTTATCCCCGCGAAGGCGGGAACCTGAGTGACAGGGTTTTTGCCTTTTTACAAGTTCATCAATACTGATGCGCGGATAATTTATAATACGTATTTTTAAAAAAGCAATATTGGAAAAATATAAGAATAATACGAGGGTAATACCCGTATTATGGGAAGGGTAACGTGTAGGTTTGTAAGTTGGTTATTTTGTTGTTCAATCCATATTTCTTACTCATGAGGCAGTACGCAGGATGGCCTCGATAATGGAGTCGCTCAGTTTCCTGAAATCGCTGACCAGGCTGGCTTCGCCTATGGATATGGACTGTTTTGTGAAGATGATCTTCTTCTGGTCAATGCTGATCACTTTGCAGTTTGTAACAATCAGTGATCCTTTTTTTTCAATGTTGCCTGCAATCACAAAATTGAGTCCCATCCTTGTACCGATGTTGACCACGTTCTCCATCTGATCATTTTGTTGAAGATCGTTGATAGCCAGGAAAGTCTCAAGGTCCTTCCGGTCAAGCATGACAAACGATGGTTCCATTTTCAGGGCATTAATCAAGGTGTTGGTGGCTGTGATGCCATAACTGGAAGCATCCATGTTGAGGGGCGTAAAATGAAAAACAGAAACGTTGCTATGAGAGATATCTTTTGAACGAGCTGATCTCGCTGGTTTTTCCACGGTTTTTAATTTCTCGGCGCCCGGACGGAACTCGGCAGGGGCCGCCTTTTCTGATTCTGCCGGAGGGGGAACGCTTACGAGCGTGGCGGTGTCGGTTCTCTTCAACAATTGAATAAGATAAGTGTTTTTTTCAGCCTCGGCATAACTCAGGGCCGTGCGGCCATAAGAATCAGCTATGTTTATGTCAGCGCCTTTTTCAAGTAAAACCTTAACGGTATCTGTAAAGCCATACTGTGCAGCCAGCGTCAAAGGGGTGCCATAAGCCTCCGATCTGGCATTGACCTGAGCGCCCTTATTCAACAGAATTCTCGCCATCTCCGCCTTCCCGTAATAAGCAGCCCAATGCAGGGGGGTAAAATTATCGCTGCCTTTTTCGTTCACATCGGCGCCTTGGTCAATCAACAGCTTTACGGTTTCCGTCTGGTCAGAAAGGATGGCATTAACCAGAGTTGTCCGGCAGCCTGAGAGCGCCATGACTGCGGCTGCGATCATCAGGTATGAAAAAAGTCGTTTCATCATCCTTCCTCCCCAATTATTGATTCCTTCATCAGAACTTTATTATTTCCCCATCCATAAGGGTTTACGTTTCTCGATAAAGGCACTAATGCCCTCTTTGGCATCTTCCGCAAAGAGATTGTTTACCATCACTTCATTGCCGAGATCATATGCCTGGGCATCGTTCAGGTTCACCTGGGCATAAAAAGCCCCTTTACCGATCCGGAGCGTTAACGAACTGGCCTCGGCAATTGTTTCCGCCATCGCTTTTGTTTCTCCTTCCAGTTTCTCAAAGGGGACAACCCTGTTTACAAGACCGAACCGTTCCGCTTCCTTTGCTGAAATCATTCGTCCCGTAAAGAGCATTTCCAGGGCACGTTTTCTTCCCACAGCACGGACTAAGGGAATCGCCGGAGTCGAGCAGAAGATACCGAGCCTGACACCGGGAGTCCCAAAAAGAGCCCCTTCCTCCGCAATAGCAAGGTCACATGCAGCTACCAACTGACATCCGGCGGCAGTGGCTATGCCGTGCACCTGTGCGATAAAGGGTTGCGGCATATCCTGTATTTTCTGCATGAAAGTGCTGCACGTATGAAAAACCTCCGTGTAATCCGTCAGTCCCCGATTGATCATTTCCGAAAGGTCGTGACCGGACGAAAAAATCTTACCCGCGCCTCTGACAATGACAACTTTTACATCATTGTTTTTCTTGAGTTTTTCTAAAAGATCATTGAGTTCTTTCAGCATGGAAAGAGAAAGAGCATTTCTTTTTTCCGGATGATTTAATGTGATGGTCCCTAGAGCGTTCCTCTGATCAAATTGTATAAGCCTGTAGTCCATTTGTTCCCTCCTTAATCCCAGGTAAATTGCAGGAAATAGTGAATCTTAACTATGATTATCACAAATCACTCGTGCAACAATCTACTGACAGGTGATGGATAAAAAAGATGAATGTTCCTTCACTTCGATAAAGCACGTTTAAGTGTTGCGCTGTCAATACCCAGTTCAATCGCTGACTTATTGTTTTTTTCACTCTGATAAAACAGCCAGAATAATACCACGATAGCTATTAAACTTTCTCCAACGTAAAGTCCGGTATTTAATACTAAAACGATGTTGAATACTATCAGAAAACACAGCGAAATGATTACATAGAGTGTATGTCTGCTTATGGCGTACCGGGTGTACTGGCTTGCGAGCAGAAACCCTATGAGCATGACTACTGGTGTGTCATAGATTATATGACCGGTTACACCGTATGATTTGATGTTCATTACAAGGTATATGGCAAGGACTATGTAAATATTGCCCCTGGTTCTCATGGCCGTTTGTTTCCACTCGCTAAACTTTTTAGGGTCAACTCCAGGAAAATCGGATGCGGTTAAACTTTTCAGTGTTTTCATCTCAAGCCTTCTCCCAATCTATTTTTTTTAAGGAACATATCATTCTTTATTATCCTCATGCGGTTCAGATTTATCACCATAAATTACTCCAGGGAAAGCGTCATTACTTATCTCGTCATGACCAGTTTTTGTTCTTCTTTAGAAACATACCACTTGATGAAATTGTGTCCGATCCCCAGAGGCGCCGGTTCAATGCCGCGAAATCGTGCATGAACTATGGGCAAGGCATCGGGAACATAGAGGAATGTATAGGGTTGTTCCTCAGCCAATATCTCCTGGATCCTGTCATAATATTTTTTTCTTTCTTGCTGGTCGAACGTGCCCCTTCCCTTTTCTATCAGTTTATCAACCTCTTCGTTTTTGTAGGATATGAAGTTCAGTTCCTGCGCCCCCGTCTTACTCGAATGCCAGACATCATATATGTCGGGATCAAGAGGTATCGTCCATCCGAGGATCGTCGCGTCAAAACGCCGCTTGTTAATAAAATCATTAACAAAAGCTGCCCATTCGAGGACCCTGATTTTCACCTTAATACCCAGTTCGGCAAGATGCCTCTGAATAATCTCGGCACACTTTGCCCGGATATCGTTCCCCTGATTCGTGATTATCTCAAAAACAAAGGGCTGGCCATCCTTTTCCAGAATACCATCACCGTTTGTGTCTTTCCATCCCGCTTCTGCAAGAAGTTCCCTCGCCTTCCGGGGATCGTATGAATACGTTTTGACATTGGGATTATAGACCCAGGTGCCGGGCTTGTAGGGGCCTGTAGCCGCCTTTCCTAATCCCAGGAGAATACCCTGAATAATCTCATCCTTGTTAATCCCATACGCGATGGCCTGCCGCACCCGTTTGTCCGAAAACAAGGGGTTTATCAGATTGTAGCCAAGGTAGGTATAGGAAAAGGAAAGATACCGATACTTGTTGTAATTATTGCGAAACAAATTGTTTTCCGTTTGCCTTGTGTACTGAAGGGGTGTCAGATTCATCCGGTCGATGCCGTTTGCGCGCAATTCTAAAAACATGGTGGCCGTATCGGGAATGATGCGCATGATATTGCCATCAATATACGGTCGCCCTTCAAAATAGTCCGGGTTGGAGATGAGGACAATCTTCTGGCCGGGAACCCACTCTTTGAACATGTACGGCCCGGTGCCTATGGGGTGACGCGCCAGGGGGGATGCTGTAATATCTTTGCCCGCAAGAAGATGTTTGGGAAGAATGGCGCTCCCCCAACTCATGAGGGCGGGGGCGAACGGTTTATCATAGGTAACCCGGAAGGTGCAGTCATCAAGGACTTCCGCCTTCTTGACCTTGAGAAAGTCACCGGAATATGCGGTGGGGGTTTTAGGGTCTATTGTAACCTGATACGTAAAGAGGACGTCTTGGGCGGTAAAGAGACGACCGTCATGCCATGTAATACCCTTTCTC
This sequence comes from Deltaproteobacteria bacterium, assembly GCA_026388545.1. NCBI lineage: Bacteria > Pseudomonadati > Myxococcota > Myxococcia > Deltaproteobacteria bacterium. The sequence continues at coordinate 24,073 of JAPLJS010000026.1, read as the reverse complement.
AGGCGGAAGGTAATCACCAGCCCACCTTTCGACAACTCCCATGATTCGGCAAGATCACCGACAATATTGAGGTTTTTGTCATACTTGACGAGGCCGTTGAAAACCATGGAAGAAATTTCATGGGATGTGCTGTCCGAGGAGAGGAGGGGAATTAAGTTACTGGCGTCTCCTATGGAACCAGAAACGACAATGTCCCCATAGGCAGGTCCCGAGTCGGAAAGGTTTCCGGCGGCGGTGCCCTGTTCCTTCTGGCTGCAACCCCATAACGCAATAGGAACAATAATTAAGAGAATGACATATTTTATAATCCTCATGGCAGGGAGATTACAGGATACACAATGCCTTTTCAATGAAATTCTGCACACATTTAAACTTGACACACCCCTACTGCTCCCCTATACTTCTGCCTCGGTTCGCGTGAGTATTTTCCGCAGAAAACCATTGCAAAAGTATCCCTGACACAGCTTCCTTAAAAACCAGCAGCCCATGCCCGGTAAAATGAAACAGAAATATCATCACTTGAAATATCATATGGAACGGCCTCATCTTCTCTTCGCCACCATATGGGATATCCTGTGGAATGCGATCAAAAATTACCAGAATAACGGTAATGTTAATCAAGCTGCGGCTATTTCTCTCTACGCGATTCTTTCTTTTATTCCCCTGTTTATATTAACCCTGCTGTTGGCAAACTACATTTTTGGTTCTCACCCGAATATCCAGAAAGAGCTTATCGAAGCGATCCGGGAGTTTCATCCATACTTCTCAGAATCCCTGCTTGGCCAACTGGGCCAGATCGAGCAAAAAAAACGTGTTCTTGGCTGGGTCGGAATCATCAGTCTTGTATGGTTTTCCGCAATGATTTTCAGCGCCATCGAGACCGCCATGAATATTATTTTCCGCTCAAGAAAAAACCGAAACTATATTGTCTCCAAGCTCCTCGCAATTTCCATGATTCCTATGGGGTGGGCTGTCGGCGTTATTAGTGTGGGAATTACCTATATCTCAACAATCCTTGCAAAACAACCCTTGCTTTCCGGTAAAGAGTTCATAATCCTTCCTTTCTTACACGGTGCTCTGTTTCGCTTTGTTTTGCCTTACCTGCTGACAGTGGCATTTTTTACGCTTGTTTATAAAATCACCCCCACCATAAAGGTCAGCCTGGGCAGTGCAATCACGGGCGCCGCTATCTTTTCAGCATTAATGGAAATTGCGAAACACTTTTTCACCTGGTATGTGACCAATTATACACGATATAATGTGATATTCGGTTCTCTGGAAACCGTGGTCATCCTCGTGATCTGGGTTTTCTATATGGCATTGATCCTCCTCTTCTGTGCGGAGCTCATTTCTTCTCACCGGAGAAGAAATCTAATCCTCCTTGAAAAGGCTTTTTTGAAGCCCAGAAAAAAAGTTATGAGAATCGAAGAACGCATGTTTAAAAAATTCGGACGTATGTACACCAAAGGCGCCTATATTTTCAGAGAGGGGGACACCGGACAGGAAATGTACTATATCCTCACGGGTAATGTGCGGGTGGAGAAAAGCGCCGGCCAGGTAAAAAAGGTCCTGGCCGAAATGGGGCCGGGGGAGTACTTTGGAGAAATGGCTGCGTTGATTGAAGCACCGCGTACCGCTTCAGCGCTAGCCACGGAAGACAGCAATGTGGCCGTCATTGACGGGAACACCTTTCGCAATCTGCTGCAAGAAAGCGGTGATGTGTCCCTTTTTATGCTCAAAGAATTTTCGAACAGGATCAAACATACAAATCTCGCACTTGAAGAACTTACCCGATCCTGGATCAGGTTGATTGCTGTTCTCTATTTTCTCAATGAATGGCCGCTCCCGCCCGACCGGAATCCCGTGGAGGAACTATGCCGGTACACCAGAAAAGAACCCGGAGAAATTCAACAGGTACTGAAGGATCTCAAAGATCAGGACGTCATAAACATCCGTGACGGGCAGATTTCCGAATTCAGGAAGGACCGTGCCTGGGATTTGCTGAATACGCAGGTTTTCTTCACAGAAAGACGCTCAGAGAGACGAGAGGTGGGCATTCACATATAGGAGGCTTTGAAAAATACTATTCCTGTCATTTCGACCGAAGGGAGAAATCTTAACAGCACATAAGATTACTCGTCGCTGCCCCTTCGATGACCCTTCACTTCGTTCAGGGCTTCGGCTCACCCTCGGAATGACACAAAACACATGTTTTCAAAGTATCTTTACCCGCAGCGTATTGGTGGCGCCGGCCACAAGCAGCGGGTGGCCGGCAACGATAACCACTAGGTCCCCATGGGATACCTCGCCCGTTTCCAGTGCTGCCCCCTCAATCATGTCATCCGTACCCAGGGGAGCGTTGATCAGACAGGGTCGACAACCCCAGAAGAGGGTCAACCTGCGCACCGTCCTAACATCGGCAGACAGAGTGATTACGGGGTGTTTCGGCCTGAAGCGTGATATGTGCATGGCTGTCAGCCCTGTCGTGGTATAGGTTACAATGGCTTTAGCGTCGAGGTGATCGGCCAGGATACAGGAGGCATGGGCGACGGATTGGGCGATGTCTTTTCCGGGAATAACATTGAGATATGATTCATAGGGAAATCCCGCTTCCGCATTTACGGCAAGGCGGTGCATAATTCCGACGGCTTCAACGGGATAATCGCCTGAAGCCGTTTCTTCGGACAGCATTACCGCGTCGGTACCGTCAAGAACGGCGTTTACAACATCCGCCGCTTCGGCACGGGTTGGCCGGGGGGAAGTGACCATGGAACGGAGCATCTGGGTTGCCGTAATGACCGGTTTGCCCGATGCGTTCGCCTTCCGGATAAGTCTTTTTTGAATGAGCGGCACTTCCTCCAGCGGTATTTCCACACCCAGGTCGCCACGGGCCACCATAATGCCGTCTGAGACATCCACGATATCTTCTAAATGGTCAAGGGCCTCATGCTTCTCGATCTTGGCAATGACTGGAGTGTTCATCCCTTTTTGCCGGATGATGTCTTTGACTGCCTTGATATCATCCGCTGTCTTCACAAATGATAACGCGATATAATCTACATCATGTTCCAAGCCAAAGATGAGGTCTTCCCGGTCTTTATCGGTGAGGGACGGAGCCTTTATTGTCCCTGTCGGCAGGTTGATCCCCTTGTGAGAAGTAAGTATACCGCCCGTGATGACTCTGCACTGAATCTCGGCGGCGTTTGTGTTCACAACCACAAGTTCCATCAAACCATCTGCAAGGAGAAGCCTGTCTCCGGCTTTTACCTCTCTGGGAAGATCCGGGTAAGAGACGGAAACCATCTCACGGGTACCCGCAATATCACGGGCAGTAAGTATAAAATCCTGTCCGGCTTCAAGCAGCACGCCTGGTTCAGGAATAGAACCTACCCTGATTTTTGGCCCTGCGAGGTCCTGCAGGATAGCTACCGGGGCGCCGATCTTTGCGGATATACGCCGGATCATCGTTATCTTCTCTTCATGATCCTTGTGTTCACCGTGGGAAAAATTGAGCCGGGCCACATTCATGCCGTTTTCTATCATCGCTTCAATGACAGATTCTTTTGCACTGGAAGGCCCAATGGTACAGACTATTTTGGTTTTTCTCATGGTAATATCGTCCTTTTCGTCACGTACATTATTCGGGGGTGGAAAATGTTATCACACAGGTTGTCGCAATGAAAGGATTTTGCTATTCATCACCACAAAAAAAGCAGCTCATGACAAAGACTTGTTGTAACTATTTTACCGATGGAGTAATATACAACCTTAATCGTTAAAAAATAATAAAATACATTTCCATGCCCATTTTCAACTTCTTTCATTTATCCGACAAGAGACAGGTATGGATTCGTCGCCGGCAGGAAATATGGGCTCACGATTGAAGGCAAATAAATGATAAGTATCTCAAGACTATACTGCGGCCAGGCAGAAACCATGGATGCGCTCCGCTATGGAAGCGAAAAGCATAAACGGCCGGTGGTCGTCTGGAACATGACGAGAAGATGTAATCTTAAGTGCATACACTGCTACTCCAGCTCCCGGAACATCAGATATAGGAACGAATTGACCACGGATGAGGGGAAGAAACTGATATCCGATCTTGCCGCCTTCGGATCTCCCGTTATTCTTTTTTCCGGCGGCGAGCCGTTGATGAGAGAAGATCTCCCCGAACTGGTAAAGTACGCCGTGGATCGGGGCATAAGAGCCGTCATATCAACCAATGGAACATTATTGACAAAAAAAACCGCGGAAACCTTAAAAAAGACCGGTATTTCTTATGCAGGTGTAAGCCTTGACGGGATGCAAAAGAGCCATGACCGGTTCAGGGGCGTCGAGGGAGCCTTTGACATGACCCTGAAGGGAATCAGAACCTGCCGGGATGAAGGAATCAAGGTAGGTATCCGTTTTACCATAAACAGGAAAAATTTTTCCGATATTCCTGCCCTTTTTGAACTCATCGAAAAGGAAAATATACCCCGTGCATGTTTTTATCATCTGGTCTACTCAGGGCGTGGGTCTCTATTGATTGATGAAGACCTTTCTCACGGAGAAACCCGGAAGGTTGTTGATCTCATTATGGACAGGACCCGTGATCTTTTTGAACGGGGCAAACCCAAAGAATTGCTTACCGTGGATAACCATGCCGACGGACCATACGTCTATATGCGTCTGTCGAGGGAAGATCCCGCGAGGGCAGCGGAGGCTTTGTCTCTCCTCATGGTAAATGAGGGTAATAGTTCCGGAAACGGTATCGGCTGTGTGAGCTGGGATGGTGAAGTATATGCCGATCAGTTCTGGAGGGGTATATCATTCGGCAATGTGAGAAAACGTCCTTTCAGCGAGATATGGGTGGATACATCAAATGAGTTGATAGTTCGGCTGAAAGATAAAAAGAAATATGTAACGGGAAGATGTTCCACATGCCGGTGGCTCGATATATGCGGTGGAAATTTTCGGGCCAGAGCAGAGGCAGTCACGGGAGATATATGGGCGCCTGACCCCGCATGTTATCTTACGGAAAGGGAAATAGCTCAATAAAAATCGGATAGAGAGAAAGAATCGTTACAAAAAAATATTACTCTGAATACCAGGAGGAAAATAGTATGGACAAAGAAACGTTAAAAGACAATATCGAATTGGTCCAGCAGCTGAAGAGCCTTCCTGTATTACAATTCTTCGGCAAAGAAGACCTTAAAAAGATTCTCCGTTTCAGCAAGTTGAAAAGGTATAAGCCGGGCGAAGTGATTATAGAGGAGGGCAGCATCGACAAATGGGTTTATTTCCTCATATCCGGAAAAGCAAATGTCATAAAGCACGGTGAAGAAATTAATGTATTTCAACGGACCGGTGATATTTTTGGCGAGATGTGCATCATAGATGGAGGTCCACGGTCTGCTTCAGTAAGCGCCGTCGACGATGTCGTTTGCCTGGCAACTGACGTTTCTTTTGTTGACAATCTTGTCGCGGACGACCAAATCGCCTTCTGCGCAATATTTTACCAGATTGTAGCCGAAGTTCTGGCACGCCGATTAAGAGAAACAAGCGAAGAACTTGTGCAGGAACAGATCATGAAGGAGATTCTATCGAACCGGTTAAAAGAAGCGAAAGAAGAACTCATACGTGTAAAAGAGGAGATTTCAAGGCTGAAAAAGTGAACACGTTATAATTACAAAAACATGAGGGATATTCAAGTGCCTTTTCCTCTTGACAGGAAATGATAATAGTTGATAAGTAACTCTCTCTTATATTAGTTCAAACTTCATTTAATGACAGGGGTATGTTTCAATGGATCAAAAAAATTCCGCAAGAGGATGGTTCATGGAAGGATGCAGGTATGACCTTCGTGATCCACAATCCGACAAAGCAATAGAAGCCTACAAAAAAAGTGTTGTCCTTGATCCGACATTTACTGCTGCATATGTGAATCTGGGGTTTATTTATCTCCAGAGAGATGATTACGAATGGGCCCTGATATGTTTACAAAGGGTGACTGAACTGGAACCGAACAATCCTGAGGCGTATAACAACCTTGGCTATGTCTACGAAAAAATGGGGAGACTGGGAAGCGCAAGGCAAATGTACGAACAGGCGTTATCACTGAATCCGGAAAACGTTGAAGCGATATTTAATTTAGGACACATCGCCGAATTGGAGGGAGACTATCACGGCGCCGTTCAGCAGTACAAAAAAGCCATTGAAGTAGACCCTAATGCTGAGTCACCCCGTTTTTTCTTGGCCCTACTCTACGACCATCACGATATGTTTGACGAAGCAATGCAGGAATATCAAGGTGTCTTGGAAAGAAATCCCTCCCATGAAAAGGCCCTCTTAAATCTGGGAAATCTTTACGTCCAGTTAGGCGACTTCAAAAAAAGCATCGGATTCTTTGAACGCTTACTGGCGTTTGACCCTAATAATGCGGAAGCATGGAATAACCTTGGCTCTATTTACGAAAGCACTGAGCAGTATGAGGAAGCAATCAATGCCTATCAAAAATCCCTTACATTAAATCCTTTTCAGGAAGAAGCCAACGTTAATCTCGCGCAAATTCAGTTCCAGCAGTATCGTTTAAACCAGGATGGCGTAAAAAAAGAGGATATTATTCGTAGACTTAACTTCGTTCTTTCCATAAATCCACAAAAGACAAGAGCGCAACACCTCCTGGAGGAACTTACAAAGGAAAACATGTAGTACAGGAAACGAATCGGATTTGCTCTTCACACATTTATTTGAGTCTATTTGCAACGAATTCCCGAATATCACTCCATATGGAAATCGGATCACCTGACGGTGTCGATGTCAGTTCCGGATATTTTTTCAGAACCTGCGCTGCCAGAGCCCCAGCTACCTTAATCCGATGCTCATGAGTAGACGACTGTGCCTGTTCAACGATGTGATAGGGAATATTTATTGTAACCTTTACCCCTCCTATCTCCATTTCTTCCAAAATATCCTTTTTAATCGAAGGCGCTTCGGGAAGAGGTTTTGGTGTTTCCGCAGCTCCTGTCGCTTCTGCCGGAGGTTCTGGTACTTGCACTGCCACGAAAGCTTCTGCGACCGGTTTGGGTACTTCGGCAACCGGTTCTGGTTTTTCCACTTTCACTTCCGGCTCCGCCTTCGCTGTCTCATAGGGCTCCGCGGGATGGCGTCGATCCATAAAAGGTTCTATCGAAAGAATTTCAGGATCGACTGAAACCTGTATTGTTTCTTCCTCAACTGGTTCCGCCAAGGCTTTACTCTCGGGCCTTTTTCTTGGTTTTCTTTTCTGGACGGCGGGTCCGGCAAGGTGCCGAAAGCGCTCACTGATTTGGCGAACAACCTCACCGGAAATTTGATTGAATTGATTTGTTTCACCTGCCTTTAATGACAATTTACATATCTTATTGATCAGGCGGGGTACACCATGTTCAGAGTACTCCCATAAAAAGCCGTACGCCTCGTCGGTAAAAACGGGCGTCGATCCTCCCGCAAGCTTCAGCCGGGTTTCAACATAAGCCCTTACTAAATCCTCAGATTCTATTTTATCAATCCTGCTGAATGTTCCGATCCGCTGTAAGAGGTTCGCACGCTTGGGATGTTCCAATCTTCGAGCCAGTTCAAGCTGCCCCGCAAGCACGATGGTAAATAAATTCCTCTGATCGTCCTGCATATTTGTCAGTAATCTCAGGCTTTCTAAATTAGCGGGAGAGATTGCATTTGCCTCATCAACAAATATCAAAACCTTCTTCCCTTCATCCATCGTCTCGAACAAAATTTTGTTAAATATTTCCAGCAGATTAATCTTTCTTCTTTCTTCACACTGCTTTCCGGTGAGTTGACCGACGATTTCCCTTACAAGCTCAATAAAAGACATATCGGGATTGGTAACCAATGTAATTTTGTATTTCTCATGATCCAGAGAATCGATAATTATTCGAAGAGACAAGGTTTTTCCGAGCCCAACATCACCTACAATTACCGCAATACATTCATTCCCTTCCTCTATGGCAAACAGAGTCTCGGCAATGGCATTCTCCATTGAAGCATGACATTCGGCATACATCGTCGGATCAGGAACATTATCAAAAGGCGGTTTTTTGAGACCCCAATAATCGTAATACATAAATTTATTACCTCCTCAATTTTTCAATGCGACCAATCGAAACCTGGCAAGTTTTATACCTCAGGACTTTTAAATAACTCTTCACTCCTTGAGAGATAATCAAGAATATCCTGCAATAAGAAACGCCTTAGTCTGCCAATCTTATAGCTTCTCATCTTATTCGACTTGACGAGATTCATGAGTGAACTCCTGCTGATCAGAAGCATCTGACAAACGTGCCCCGGCTTGAGCATTTTGACAGTATCTACTTTTTTGAACTGGAAATTGAAAACAATATCCCCATCTCTCTGCTTTTGCATATCTAAAGAAACACCACTCGACTCGCCGTCCAGGAAATATTTTATATATTGACTTGACTTAACGAGTTCATACTGCTCGGGAGTCAAATTAATAGAAATCGTCTCATTAATATCCCCACCGGATTCCGCAAGTGTTAATGTTTCTTTTTCCACATTACCGGGACTTTGTTTCAATGCGCTGGATGGAATTTCTATCAAATCCTGTTCCTGCAGTCCTTGAGTACCAATAATTTGAAAATGTTCTTCTCCACCAGGCTCCAAAGCGCCCTTCTTTCTCCTTTTAACAATAGAAATCTTTTCCATAGTCATTCCTTTTATGGGAAACGAATAAGAGGCTATTCATTTCCCATTTTCTGTCAGGTAAAGGGTCGTCCTTTGCCAAACGTCGTGCTTTTGATTTGAATTAAACTTTTGTGATATTAATAAACAGTTTCAGATAAATCAACATAAAAGTTAAGGTCCTACATAAACAGGATGTTACATACCTTTAGTGAGAGGGCATAACAAAAAAGGGGGCATGATTGGAGGTAAATATCGGAGGGGTCTTCCTTAATATCGAGATAACGGCGGGATGCCTCCTGAATTCCCTATCCAGGAATTGCCTCACTAATTTCCTCTCCCACCCCCTTGGATGCAAAAAACTCCTGTAAAGAGACAGATCTCCTTCATAAAAATCACCAGTGTCGAGTTCCTGAACCTCATGGCTATAAGCCGGAAGGTTGAAGATAGCAAGATTGAGATAATCTATCTGATCGCTGTGCTTGACGATAAATTCAAGGGTCTTACGCGCTTCGGCAACTGTTTCTGAAGGAGTTCCAAAAAGCAGGTAGACATAGGTTGCAATCCCTGCCATTTTCAGGGTTTTCAAGGAAGAGGAGGCTGTATCGAGGTCAAACCCCTTACGCATGCTGTCGAGAATCTTTTGATCTCCTGATTCCACGCCAAGCTGTAACATGACACAACCCGATCGTTTCAGGGCCATACAGAAATCCAGGTCCGTCAAATGTGAGGATATTCTGGCAAATCCATACCATGGAAAACCGAAAGATGACTCCGCGATGGCCTTCAGAAGTACAGGACTGAGGGCATTATCCAGCAAATGGACAAGAACAGGTTTTGTTTTTTCCGTAAGGTTATGGAGATCTGTAATGACACTGTCGAGGGGTACGGGTTTATAGGGGTTTCCCTCTGCCCTTTCCGGACAGAAGGAGCACTGGTTCCAGTAACATCCACTTGAAGCACTATACGATAATATAGGGCCTGGAGCCAGATAGCCGTTCATGGAAACTGCGGCATAATCGGGCGTCGTGTGTCCATCGTGATGATTTATACCGTGAATTGAAAGCAATGGATCCTCTCCCGGTCCGGCAACCAGATCATCAACAAGACCCCTGAATGGGTTTGACCACCCGGGCCGCCGTACCCACGATGTTATCAGTCCGCCACCTAATACTACCCTGATGCCGAAACATTCCCTCTTTAAAAAGCCGATCATGGCAAAGGTGCACAGTGCCTGGCTAAGATAGTTCAATGAAAAGCCGACAACGGCAGGCTGTTCCTGCTCCAACGCAGTCATAAGCCGTCTTTTGAAATACGGATAGAATGGATTGTGCTCCGGCATCTCAGCGGCCCTGATCAGATCAATACTTTTTACCGGAGAGAGCTTTTGATCCTGGTAGTTAACCAGACTTATGCGCACACTCCTATGACAAGCCGATACCTCAAGAACCCGGTTGACATCAATTACCGCCCGCTTATAGCGATCAATATTCTTATAAGCTTCCCAGGAGGTTAAAGCAGCGATGTTGTTTTCCAAAGAACGAAACGAGCGACTGGTCCACGTATTTATTAGCCTTTCAGTAGTTGTCCCTTTGTAACCCTCTTTTTCCTCCCTTTGTGGGTAATTCATACCCATTGTCTCTTTTACGAGGAAACTCGATATACCTTCCCTATTGGCATCAATGACCGTGCACGGGATAGTATGGTGATTCATGACACCTGCGAGTTTCGCCAATCCGGCAGGCGCTTCACAGGGCTTGACAATCGGTGGATAAATAAGAAGCATCTTAATAGAAAATAGGTGAATTACTCAGAAATACAGTTCCCGTCACTGTTTTTTGCCCGGAACAATGCCCTATCTGCCGCGTCAATAAGCATTTCCGACGTTTGTTTGGCTTGGATCTCCGCAATACCCATATATATTGTCGGATACGGAATACTTTGCCCATCAGGCGTGACGGGAACTTTTTCTATAACACCCCTGTGCAAGCGTTCCGCGATATGTCTTGCCGTTACGATATCAATATCCGGAAGAACAACAATAAATTCGTCTCCTCTGTAACGGGCGATAATATCCGTAGGACGAAGAAGATCGCTGATTGTGTGAGCGGCCGAATAGATAACTCGATCTCCATACAGGCGTCCGTGCTGATTGTTGAACTCTTCAAAACTGTCTATATTGATTATGATAAGGGAAAGGGGGTTTTTACTCGTCGAAGAACGTAAACATTGACGTTTCAGCATATTATCCAGCCAGTAGCGGTTATGCAAACCCGTCAGAGCGTCAACACTGCCGTACTGTTGATACGGAAGTCCCATTTCGGCATATGCAGAAATGACGGAGTCGGTATGGCGTAATCGTTTAATGATAGTGAATAATAAATTACAGGCAGCCACATGTGATGACTGAACCAGAGACCAGAGTATTTCTTCATCCATGGCCAGTAGTGTACATAAATCATCCGCCACGACAAAAGCTGAAGCTGGCTTGTTGTCAACGACAGACATTTCCCCGACACTTTCACCGGGACCGAGAATAATATGCGGCGCAATATCAATGGAATCCAGGTGTATACGTAATCGGCCGTTGAGAAGGAAATAAACGGTCCGATTTGACTGGTCGCGGGCAATAAGCATCTCCTCTGGCTGCAACGTTCGAATTGTACAGAGATCCAGCAACCCTTTGATAGATTCAAGATTCACACCGCTTAACAGATGGAGACGCTTAAGCTGCATTTCATCGACATAAAATGTCGTATTGCTCATTATATCCCCCAATCATTAATTATTAATAAAAATCGGTTCACCATACTATTTTGTAAATATAAACAAAACACTACAGTATGTCAAGAAAGCACTCTTGGCGTTTCTCTATTTGACCTCGACCGGGGCCCTCCTTAAAAAACAACAACCGTCATTTAATCTCACCTTTCGGGAAAATTAAGTGGCGGTTATGGAAGTAATCTTTAATGCGGTTTTACTTCAACGATTATTCGATGTGGAATAGCTATAGGCGTGAGTTGGCAGGTTTTTTTATATGACCATGAGAACCGAGAGAATCAATTATTTACAAATCAATCATTCCCCGGTTCCTCTTCCCGTTTATAGAGAGAACATGGGGAGATTTGGTGGATGAAGGCAGCCCTGAAGGTTTGCGCTACCATATGATCCGATCCCTCTAGCGGGGCCATTTTCGTGATAGGGGATTATGGAGTTTGCGGTAAGGAGAATATCAAGGTTCTCTATAGGGGAGTTTCCCCTGGTCAATCTTTGTTAAAATAGTAATCATGTCCTGATGTATCTTTCCATTCGTAGCCAGAACATGGGGCGATTCAAGAAAATAAGGACTTCCGGAAAGGTCTGTAACCATTCCTCCGGCTTCACAAATCAGAAGCCACCCGGCAGCCGTATCCCAGGGCATGAGCTTCAGTTCCCAGAAACCATCAAAACGGCCCATCGCGATATAGGCCATATCAAGAGCTGCAGAGCCGGCTCGGCGAATAGCCTGGGCCCTCTTGGCCATTCCGTTAAAGTAATTGATGTTGTTATTCTCATCATTCCTGATATCATAGGGAAAACCAGTCGCCAGAAGACTTTTGGAAAGATCAGTAGTACTCGATACGGAAATTCTTTGACCATTCAAAAAAGCCCCTTCCCCTTTTTCTGCCACGAACATTTCTTCCAACATGGGGTTGTAAATAACGCCGAGGCAAACTTCTTTTTCTTTTTCTAAGGCAATGGATACGCAGAATACGGGATAACCGTGAGCATAATTCGTCGTCCCATCGAGAGGATCAATAAGCCAACGAAATTCCGAACCTTTTGCTGTACCCGTTGATTCCTCTGCAAGGATGTCATGATCGGGGTATCTCTTGTGAATACAAGACGTAATGAATTCTTCCGAAATCCGGTCTCCTTCGGTAACAATATTAATCTCACCCTTATAATCTATTACGTGTTTATCATTGAGCCTTCCCTTGAGAAATATCCCCGCTTCTCTTGCTATAGATATTATAAATTCACGAAAAGTATCCATAAGTTATAAATTCCTATAAAAAGATAGTTCAAATTCAATGTCCGGGTATCGAAATGCCATATGGAAGTATACAGGAGACAGAATATAGAATAAAATAAAAGATCATTCATTCCTGTTCTGTCTCCTGACTCCTTACTCCTGTTTTTACTTGCAGGAATGAAGCAACGTATACCAAGTTTTTCCATTTTTTGAAAGCCGCATCTTTCTATTGCGTGACTCTTGAATTGGTGATAATTATCTAACTTATATGTTTTTACGAAACTGCAGACTCATATAATATAATTCTTCAGCTTTCAGCGCATTGAAATATCCTGATTAATCGATACTATAAAAAATACGGATACTTTGGAAAAGTCCTATGAAGATTTAACTATGAAAGAACTCGATCTCAAATCTGTCAGAGAATCCAAAGGTCTTACGTTAAAAGATATATTCGAACGCACCCGAATTAGCGTGACTAATCTTGAAGCTATTGAAAATGGTAACTTTCACAAGCTTCCACCGCCGGTTTTTACGAAATCGTTTATTAAAATCTATGCCAAAACCTTAGGTGTTGACGGCAGTTCAACACTTGCCCTCTATGAACAATACCTCGAAGCACATAATACTGCGTGCCGGGATGTTGAAAGCAAAAATATCCCTGAACCCGCAAGGGTTAATTATAAGATATTTTTGTGGGGTACATTCATTCTTGCTATTGGTGGCCTTGTCGCTTTTTCACTGTCTTCAAATAAACCAGACGTTGACATTTTGAAAAATACGATTCGTGAACCCGGCCAGAAGACATTCAATGTGAATCCTGCCGATAATAGTAAATCGGATGTCAAAAGCGAAGCTGCTGATCAGACAAATTTGGCTGTTAAACCTCAAGAGAGAGATGCTCAATTAGCCCCCGTACCACCAGTGCAACCCACAGATAAAGCTGAGGACAAACGGAATATTCAAAATGAGCAGGATACAGCATCTGAGAATATCAAGAGAGAGCGGAAGGAGATCGCAGAATCATACCAAATCACTATGGAGGCAAGGGAGTTGACCTGGTTAAGAATTACAGCAGATCAAAATCCCCCTTACCAAATTTTAATGAAACCAGGTGAAAAAATCCAGAAATCCGCATCGAGCTTCGTTATTGACGTTGGCAACGCCGGCGGAATTGACATTGAGTTTAAAGGAAAGTCCCTGGGGAACTTGGGGGAACGGGGACAGGTTGTTCACTTAAAACTACCATAGATTATAAATTTGACAAAGCTATCTTGATACTTTACAATACACTGTAATATTATTTACCAAAAAATCAGAAGAGGTCATGGAAACATGTTTGGCATAGGCATTCCTGAGTTAATTATAATTCTCGTAATTGTTTTGATCATCTTTGGCGCCGGTAAGCTTCCGGAAATCGGCGGCGCCATTGGAAAGGGCATTAAAAATTTTAAGAAGTCCGTCCGTGAACCGGATGAGATCGATGTAACGCCCGATTCTAAAAAGATGGATGAAAAGAAATAGGGCGAGATCAGGTTAAAAGGGAACATCATCCTCGGGTGTCTGTTCCAGCCCTGAATATGTTGGAGCATGATCATCGGCTTCTGTATCCTGGCTCCGCGTCTGCCCCTTTGAATCCAGCATTTGCATATTGTTTGCAATAATCTCCGTAGTCGATCGTTTATTACCGTCTTTATCTTCCCAGGATTTTGTCTGGATTCTCCCCTCAATGAAGATCAATTTCCCCTTTGATAGATAACTACTGCAGATCTCTGCCAGTTTTCCAAAGGTGACAATCCGGTGCCACTCAGTCCTTTGGATCTTCTGGCCGTTTTTATCCTTCCTTTGTTCATCGGTTGCCATAGTGAAGTTGGTAACCATCATTCCATCCGGTGTGTAACGAACTTCCGGATCTTTTCCAAGTCTGCCGATTAATAAAACTCTATTCACCATTCTTGTCCCCCCTTTTTAAAACTGTTACATTGTAAGATCATACAAAACTTTACAGTGCTTAGCAATGTATAATTGGATAAGATATGAATTTATGCTTGATTTTTTCAATAAACTGAAGTAAAATTTATCAAATATAGAAGCTATTCAGGGGTGCCGGCCAGGCTGAGAAGATACCCTTTGAACCTGATCTGGGTAATGCCAGCGGAGGAAACTTAATCTGTAATACATTTCTTTTGGGGCATATCCTTAAGGGTGAAGGGTATGCCCCATGTATTTTATAGAAATCGACATATGTTAGGAGAGTATTTGCCATGACACAATTAGAGAGAGCACGTAAAGGCATGATATCTGAAGAGATGAGACAATGTGCCGAAGGGGAAGGTGTATCCACTGAATTCATTCGCGATGGTGTCGCAAAAGGCACAATCGTGGTGATCCGTAATAAAAAACACACTACCATAGGACCTCTTGCCGTAGGGAAAGGGCTCAGGACAAAGATAAATGCCAATATCGGAACATCCAAAGACCGCGTAGATCTCGCTCTGGAGCTCGAAAAGGTAAAAGTGTCTATTGCCGCAGGGGCAGATACTATCATGGACCTATCCACAGGCGGTGATATCAGAAAAATCAGGCAAGCGATCATCCAGGCGTCTACTCTTCCTATCGGGACCGTTCCTCTCTACCAGGCTGCCGCCGATATGGTTGAGGCGAAAAAAGCCATCATGGAGATGACCGGCGAAGACATGTTCAGGGTTATCATAGAAAATGGTGAGGACGGCGTTGATTTTATCACTGTACACTGCGGTGTAACGAGGAGAAGCGTATCCTGTATTGATGAAGAAGGACGCATTTTAGGCATCGTAAGCAGGGGTGGATCCATCACGAGAAACTGGATGTCATTCAATGACAGAGAAAATCCTCTGTATGAAGAATATGACCGACTGCTCGAAATAGCAAGGCGTTACGATATGGTTCTCAGCCTTGGCGACGGCCTGCGGCCGGGGTGTATTGCCGATGCCACAGACCGTGGACAGGTACAGGAACTCATTCTTCTGGGTGAACTTGCAAAAAGAGCAAGAGACTATGGCGTTCAGGTAATGATCGAAGGTCCCGGTCATGTACCCATCAATGAAATACAGGCCAATATCCAGTTACAGAAGAGTCTGTGTGACGGCGCACCTTTCTATGTCCTGGGACCCTTACCAACGGACATCGCTCCCGGTTATGATCACATCACCTCAGCAATCGGCGGGGCAATTGCCGGAGCAGCCGGAGCAGACTTTCTCTGCTACGTAACGCCCTCAGAGCACCTCCGCCTCCCCACACTCGAAGACGTCAGGGAAGGCATCATCGCCTCAAAGATTGCTGCTCATATTGCTGACATTGCTAAGGAAATCCCCGGTGCCATTAAAAAAGACATCATGATGGCGAAATACAGGAAGGAATTCGACTGGCAAGGCCAGATTGCAGCATCCATTGATCCGGAAAAAACGGAAAAACTTCTTGAGAAAAGCAAAAGCGCAGGAGAAGAGGGCTGTACAATGTGCGGAGAGTTTTGCGCCATCAAACTGGGGAAAGCAAGCTCTCATAAAAAACCATCCTGAATTGAGAAAAATTGAAGTTCAGAGATCTTCCCGGCAACGAAGATATTTATTTGCGCCTGTCATCCGACCTATTGACATGTTCATGGGAAGCTATCTTGACCTTGGATTCACAACTAAAAGCCCTCTTGCAAATTCTTCGAAATTCTCATTGCATTAACAAACGTTTAAATCATGCTTGACTAATCCTGAAAAAAAATATAGTCAAATTCGATTTATACTTAGATAGGACAAGGTATTTATGGAAGACAGCGAACTCATAAGGAAGAAAAAAGAAAAAATAGAATCTCTGAAGGCCGACGGCATTGAACTGTATCCTAACGATGTCCGTGTCAAGGACACGACGGCATCTATCGTTACCCGCTTTATCCATATGGACAATGACGCCCTTGCCGCAATCGATGAGAGATTTGCCATTGCGGGAAGACTGATGGCCATTCGAGACTTCGGAAAAGGTTCTTTTGTCATGATCCAGGACAGAGCGGGAAGACTTCAGGCCTTTATCAGAAAGAATCAGGTGGGGGAAACTACCTATTCATTATTTAAAAGACTCGATGTGGGAGATATCGTTTTTATCGCAGGGAAAATATTCAGAACCAGGACAAATGAACTGACTATTGACGCAGATGCACTGAGGCTCCTGTCAAAAGCGATAAGACCTTTGCCGGAGAAATGGCATGGTCTTACGGATATTGAAACAAGATACCGCCAGCGACACCTCGATCTTATCGTTAATCCGCAAGTCAAAGAGGTCTTTTTAAAACGGAACCGTATCATCCAGCTTCTGCGTCACTTTATGGAAGAACGGGATTTCCTCGAAGTAGAAACTCCCATGATGCAGCCCAAGGCCGGCGGTGCTGTGGCGCGTCCCTTCAAGACACATCATAATGCCCTGGGAATGGACTTTTTTTTGAGGATAGCCCCTGAACTGTATCTGAAAAGATTGATTACCGGAGACCTCGAGAGGGTCTTCGAAATAAACAGGAACTTCAGAAATGAAGGCATCTCCACATTCCATAACCCCGAATTTACGATGATGGAATTTTATCAGGCCTACGCCACCTATGAGGACATGATGGTAATGACGGAGGAAATGCTGACCTTCATCGCCCGGGAGCTTTTCGGTTCTCTAAAGTTTCAGTACCAGGGAACAGAAATTGACCTGACTCCTCCATGGTCGCGCATTTCTGTCAAAGATGCGCTTGTCCGGCACGGCAATATAACCTCCGATATGCTGGAGGATACTGCCGGGCTTACGGCCTACGCAAGAAATCTGGGACTGACCATCAAAGACAACGAATCCCCAGGAAAGGTGATGATGGCTCTATTTGAAGAAGATGTGGAGGAAAAGCTCATTCAACCCACTTTTATAACTCATTATCCTGTTGAGGTTTCTCCCCTTTCGAGGAAAAATCCTGTTCATCCCGAGTTGACCGATAGATTCGAACTTTATATCTATGGAAAAGAAATTGCTAATGCCTTTTCCGAACTTAACGACCCCGTTGATCAAAGGGAACGATTCATGATGCAGCTCAAAGAAAGAGAGGCCGGGGATGATGAAGCACATGAAATGGATGAGGATTACATCCGGACTCTCGAATATGGAATGCCTCCTACAGCAGGGGAAGGAATCGGCATCGACAGGCTGGTCATGCTTTTTACGGACTCTGCATCCATAAGGGATGTTATCCTTTTCCCGCTTTTGAGAACCAAGGAAGAATAAAATCTGCCATGTCCTTTGAACTTTTTATCAGTCTCAGATACCTCCGGGCCAAGCGAAAGCAGGTCTTCGTCTCCATCATCACATTTTTATCCATTGCCGGGATTTTTTTAGGCGTTGCCGCACTGATTATTGTCCTGGCAGTAATGAACGGTTTTGAAAACGATCTCCGTAGTAAGATACTGGGTATCAATTCGCACATCGTTCTTATGAAATATAGCGGGACAATGAATGACCACCAGAAGGTCATGAACGAGATTACGGACGTCGACGGTGTCGTCGCATCAACACCATTCATATACAGTCAGGCTATGCTGAAAAACGGCGGTCACACAAGTGGTGTTATCTTGCGGGGAATGTCGGTAGATAACGCCTTCAAAGTCATCAATCTGGGAAAGATGCAGGAGGGGAACATTCATTATCTTTCGGAAAAACATCGGAGTACCCTCAACCTCGGCAAAGATACCTCGATGCTCCCCGGAATTGTCGTAGGCAAAGAACTGGCAAAAAACATGGGGCTCTTTCTCTTTGAAACCGTCAACATCATCTCTCCTATGGGAGTCTCAACGCCTATGGGGATGGTTCCCAAAATGAAAAAATTTGTTGTTGTGGGCGTCTTCGATTCAGGATTCTACGAATATGACTCTACTTTGGCCTACATATCCCTGAAAGACTGTCAGGAATTCTTAAATCTGGGAGAACAGGTAACCGGCCTTGAAATCAAAGTTAACGACATTTATAAGGCGAATCTCATTGCTAAATCAATAGAGAAAAAACTGGGATTCCCTTTCTGGGGCCGACACTGGATGGAAATGAATAAAAACCTCTTCTCGGCCCTGAAACTCGAAAAACGGGTCATGTTTATCATCCTCAGTCTCATCGTGCTGGTCGCTGCGTTCAACATAATTTGTACGTTAATCATGATAGTAATGGAAAAAAGCAAGGACATCGCCATTTTAAAATCCATGGGTGCAACGTCAAAAAGTATAATGAAGATATTTATTTATCAAGGGATAACAATCGGTGCAATCGGTACTCTTCTCGGGTGCATCGGCGGGCTTACTGTTGCTTTTAATCTTGAGAAGCTTTCCGTATTCATCGAAAATCTTTTCGGTTTCAAGATACTGCCGGGTGACGTATATTATCTGAATCAACTGCCCTCCCAAGTTAATTTCAGTGATGTGCTCATCATCATTATAGGAACGATGCTGATATGTTTCCTGTCAACGATTTATCCATCCCGGAAGGCTTCCAAACTGGACCCATCAGAGGCCCTGAGATATGAATAATGATAACCGTAAATAATTTAAATAAAACTTTCATCAAGGACGGCAACAAGATCGAAGTTTTGAAAGAACTGAATCTAACCATCCCCCGAGGACATTCATTGGCCATCCTCGGTGTTTCCGGGGCGGGAAAAAGCACCTTAATCCATATTTTAGGAACCCTGGATCACCCCACATCGGGTACTGTGCTCTTTAACGACGTTCATGTCTTTGAGTGGGACAATAAAAAACTGGCAGAGTTCAGAAACAAAACAATTGGTTTTGTTTTCCAATTCCATAACCTCCTGCCGGAATTTAACAGTCTGGAAAATACGATGATGCCGGCTCTGATTCATGGCGTATCCTACCGAAAAGCGAAGGATCGGGCCGAAGCTATATTAAATGAGGTAGGACTTGGTGACAGGATGACCCACAAACCTGGAGAGCTTTCGGGAGGGGAACAACAGCGAGTCGCCGTGGCACGGGCACTCATCATGGAACCTGAAATTATTCTGGCTGATGAACCCACGGGAAACCTTGATAGTGAAACGGGAAAGAAGATAGAAGACATCCTGCTCGATCTCAATAGAACCAAACAAATCACCCTTGTCGTTGTAACCCACAATAAATCACTGGCTGACAGAATGTCTCAAAGCATTGGCCTGCGAGATGGAAAGATACATAACTATGAGTAAAAAGGTTATTAGCTTCGTCTTTCTGCTGACTTTGCTCCTGCTGATTAACTATCAAAAAGCTTTCGCGGAAGATGTAAAAAAAATCGCGCTCCTTCCCTTTGATATTCACAGCAAGGCAAATGTATCTAAACTGCAGGAAGCTATTTACAAAGGACTGTCGACAGAGCTGGTTAAATCAAAAAACATCCTGCTCATTGAAAGAGGTATCCTTGCCGGAGTTGTTGAGGGTAAACGGATTGATGAAAAACTTGCTCTCACTGTAGGTAAAGAAACGGGCGCTCATTATGTCATCATGGGGAGTCTGTCAGAGTTCGGAGAACTCATCAGCGTCGATGCAAGAGTCATTGATGTAAAGGAGCAAAAAGCACTGCCCGGTGTCTTCGCCCAAGGTAAAGGCTTTGAAAGCATTGGCTCACTATCTGCCAAAATAAGGACAAATATACTCATCCAAATCGCCGCGGAAATGAGGATAGCAAAAATTGAATTTAAGGGTAACCGGAAAATTGAAAGCAGTGCCGTCAATCAGGTCGTGAAAAGTGCCAGGGGAAACCTCTTTTCAGAAACAGATCTCTCATCCGACATCAAAGCTATTTACAAGATGGGCTATTTCGATGATGTAGCCACAGATGTCACCGGTACGTCTGAGGGAAAGATTATTACTTTTATTTTGAAGGAAAAAGCCCTCATTACAGAGATAAAGATCAAAGGGAATAAGGCCATCGAAAAGAGCGAAATAGAAAGTGCACTGACTTTCAAGGTCCGTGAGGTTTTCAACCCCGGAAAAATTGTTGCCAGCATAGAAAAAATCAAGTCCCTTTATGACAACAAGGGATACAACAATGCAGAGATCAAATATGTGATTGATAAGGAAGGGGATAAAGATACCCGCATCACTATCGATATTACCGAAAACGAGAGACTGTATATCAAAACCATCTCTTTTGAGGGAAACAGGGCGTTTACCGATAAAGAACTGAAAAAAATTATAGATGCTACGGAATGGGGCATTTTCCACTTCGTCACCGACTCAGGTCTTCTGAAAAAGGAACAATTGAGACAGGATGCCAACAAAGTGAGTGCATTTTACCTCAATCATGGTTTTATCAACGCTCAGGTCGGCGAACCGGAAATTACCTCCGATAAGAAGGGAATTTATATAAAAATATCAGTAGTGGAAGGCAAACAATTCAAAGTAGGCAAGGTAGATATTACCGGTGATACGTTAACAGTACCCCGACCTGAACTCCTGGATAAATTGAAGATCAACAAAAAAGAGTATTATGACAGAGAATCGATCATGAAAGATATCGAATATCTTACCCAGGCCTGCAATGATGATGGTTATGCCTATGCCGACATTACTCCGCGCACTGTTCCCAACGAAAAAGACCAGACGGTAGATGTTATTTACCAAATTAAAAAAGGTAATCAGGTCTACTTCAACAGAATAACCATTACGGGCAACACAAAAACAAGAGATAAGGTGATACGAAGGCAGTTAGCCATTGTTGAGGGTGATCTGTATAACAGCAGCAAGCTGAAAAAGAGCTATATGGAGCTCAATCGCCTGAGATACTTTGAAGAAATTAATTTTCAGACAGAAAAGGGACCCGATGAAACACTCACCGACGTCAATATCAATGTAAAGGAAAAACCGACGGGCATGTTCAGTGTCGGCGCCGGATACAGTGCCTATGACCATGCTATTTTAACCGCCCAGATTTCCCAGCAAAATCTCTTTGGCAAGGGGCAGATTTTAAGCCTTAGGGCTCAAATTGGAAGCATATCATCAATGTACGAGCTCTCATTTATAGAACCATGGTTATTTGATATTCCTCTATGGAGTAAATCCGACATCTGGAATTATACGCGGGAATATGACAGTTATAATTTATCGTCAAAGGGTATCGGAACCACGTTAGGTTATCCTCTCTGGGAGTATGTAACCGGTTATATTGGATACAGACTAACGACAAATGACGTCAAAGATATCAAGGACACGGCGTCGCGGTACATAAAGGAACAAGCAGGGACAACAACATCCAGCACCGTGTCCGTCACTCTCACAAGGGATACGACTGACGACATTATGTTTCCATCAAAAGGCTCCAAAAACAGTGCTACCATCGAAAACACAGGTGGGATCCTTCAGGGCGACACAAGTTTTACCCGATACGGGGCAAAAGCTTCATGGTTTTTTCCCCTGCCCTTAGAAACCGTACTCGGCGCGTACGGGCGAGCCGGATATGTGCACGGTAACGAGGGGAAGGATGTACCGATCTATGAGCGTTACTATCTGGGGGGCATAAGTTCCCTCCGGGGTCTTCGAGATGTAGGTCCAAGAGATCCGGACACGAACGATCCTATCGGCGGCTATACAATGTTATGTTTCAATGCTGAATTCATTTTCCCCCTGATTAAAAACGCCGGGATGAAGGGGGTTTTATTTTACGATACAGGCAATGCCTGGGAAAGCGGTTATCATATCAACGACATGAGGAAGACGGCGGGAGCAGGCATACGCTGGTACTCACCGATCGGGCCGTTGAGGCTCGAATGGGGTTATGCCCTTGATCGAAAGGAAGGTGAATCTGCAAGCCGGTGGGAATTCACAATCGGTATGTTCATGTAAATAACGTTATGACATTTCAAATTTTATAAGGGGGAAATTTTATGAAAAAAAGTGGTCTGTTGATTTCAATTGCATTTATAGTCTTGTCGCTGATCTTCTCTGGCTCATATGCAATCGCTGGTGAAAAGACGGGGTTTATCAACATTGAAGAAATTTTAAGCAAATCAGATCCTGGGAAAAAGGCAGATGCGGAATTTCTCAAGATCTTTGAAAAAGATAAAGTTAAGATCCAGGAAAAAGAAACAGAATTAAAGAAGCTCAAAGATGACCTCGAAAAACAGCGGACAGTTCTCACCGAAGCCGCTATGAAAGAAAAGGAGACGGCCTACCAGAAAAAATTCAGGGATTACCAGTTAGTGGTCAAGGATGCCAATGAAGAGCTCCAGGCAAAAAGGCAAGGAATTTTAAAGCAGTTGATGCCCGAGATTATGAAAGTCGTGAACGCTATTGGAGATAGAGAAAAATACTTGCTGATCATTGATATCAGCACTGTCCCTGTCGCCTACTATGCGAAGGAAAATGACTTGACAAAGCGGGTTGTTGAAGAATTCAACAAAATCTATAAACCGAAGAATTGAAAGAGGCATCCGGATATTTGCTTTCAGCTTTCAGCAAAGCTTCTCTTTCTGCAGGAAAAGCCTCCTGTAAGTAACATATTTATTCAAGTCTGAGGGCAGTATGTACTGAGGGTTATGAGGTCATCAAGGTGAAAAAAACATTGAGGGAAATTGCATCTTTCTTAAACGGTGAAGTCATCGGAGATTCTCAGGCAGCCATTGAAAATATCCGGGGTATTGATGAAGCTGGAAACGGCGATCTAACCTTCATTGCAAACCCTAAATATCTGAAGAAACTTGAGACAACCGGCGCATCCGCCGTTCTGGTGTCGTCCGGAGCAGTAAGTACCGATAAGAATCTGATTATTGTCGACGATCCTTATATTGCCTTCGGGAAGCTTCTTGGCCTTTTTTATCCCGAAGACCATGATCCCCCCGAAATTAGTAAGGGTACATTCGTTGAAGAAGGCGCCATTGTCTCAGAAGATGCCGTGATCTATCCAGGCGTCACTATCGGCCGGGGGGCAAAAATTGAACGAGGGGTTATCCTTTATCCCGGTGTCACTATCGGTCGTCATGTCATCATCGGTGAGGATTCCATTCTGTATCCCAACGTTTCCGTATACAGGAAATGCATTATTGGAAAGAGGGTCATCCTCCACGCTGGTGTTGTTGTTGGGAGTGATGGATTTGGTTTTGCCAGGCCGGGACGGGAAAATATAAAAATTCCCCAGGTAGGTATTGTTCAAATAGACGACGACGTTGAGGTGGGAGCCAACACCACCATTGATCGGGGCACCATTGAAAAAACATGGATACAAAGAGGTGTAAAAATCGACAATCTGGTTCAGATTGCTCATAACGTAGTGATTGGCGAAAACGCCGTGATTGTATCACAGGTCGGCATCGCGGGGAGCACAAAGCTTGGAAAGAGTGTCATCGTAGGGGGCCAG
>JAPLJS010000025.1 GCA_026388545.1 Deltaproteobacteria bacterium | reverse complement strand
AGCATTACTTACTTCTACCTGAAGGGCATATTCAGCATTGGCCCTGTCTTTGTCAGAGAGCGTAACATCAAAGCTCACGACCATCTGTTTCGCTTCCCTAATATAGGGAAGATGAGCACCACAAAAGGGGCAGTTCTGCGGTGGTGCACTTCCGATATAGGGATCTCCGCAAATTTCACATCTCCAAAGTTTTACCATTTCTTCACCTCCAAAATCTTTCGTTTCTTCACTTCTTTTCCTGTTTACACTTTGGGCAAAGCCCATAAAAATCGACATGGTTTCCTATTATCTCATAATCACACCTTTCGCCTTCCGGCAAATCGAGCATAAAATCACGATGAACATCAGTAATCGCTTTACATTTCATACATATCAAATGATGGTGTGGTGTTATGTTTGGATCAAAGCGCTTCTTCCCAGAATCAATGGAAAGCTCGAGAACTTGACCTTTTCCCTTTAACATTTCAAGGGTGTTGTACACCGTTGCAAAGGACATCATTGGATATGTTTCAGAAACCGCCTTATATATGTCAGCCGCTGAGGGGTGAGATTTATTCCCTTCGAGGCATTCGAGAATTGCGATCCTCTGAGGGGTTAGTTTTATAGAATCTCTCTTTTTTTTATACATCATATGCAAGAATCATTTTCAGTTTAGAATTATTATAATCTAAGAATAATTATTGTCAAGAATATTTTTGAATTTTTTCTCCTGATATCATAAAAGCGCATAAGCCACCCACTCCCCTATTTTTCAGGTGGGATCATTTCACTTTTGTTCGTTTTTCTTGACAGCCATTTCAGAATACCGTATGTTAAATTTAATATATATGTCCATTCTTCCGCATCCATCTCTTTTTTTATGTTCTTATTCATATGCATTTTGGAAGTGTTTAGGTTCTTGTGTTTACCTTATCATTGTGATGGGATTCGGGACCGAAAAGTCCTTGAATCTATGAACAATCCCACCGGAAAAGGAGGACTTTTATGGACAAGATTCTCAGAATCAACATGGGGGCCGATGGCGGCCCAAAACTAAGCACTGATCCATTGGGTGAATATGCCGGACTGGGGGGCCGAGCTCTGACCTCCTCTGTTATTTCCAAAGAGGTGCCCCCGCTGTGTCATCCGTTAAGCGAGGACAACAAACTCGTTATCGCACCCGGCTTACTCAGTGGAACGCCCGCAGCCCAGTCGGGACGAATTTCTGTGGGCTTCAAGGGTCCGCTGACAGGCACCATTAAAGAATCCAACTCAGGGGGGCAACCCTCCCAGGTGCTGGCGAGATTGGGCTATGCGGCCATTATCCTGGAAGGAAAGCCCAAAGACAACAATCTATACAAGGTATTTATCAATAAGGATGGGGTAAAGATAACCCCTGACAACAGCCTCAAGCTGCTGGGTAATTACGCTCTGGTAGAAAAGATGAAGGGAGAGTTTGGAGACAAAATCTCGTGCATCTCTATCGGACCGGCAGGCGAAATGAAGATGTCCGCCGCCTCAGTAGCCTTTACCGACATGGAACTGCGGCCTACCCGCCATGCAGGACGCGGCGGGGGCGGGGCGGTGATGGGCTCCAAAGGCGTGAAGGTCATTGTCCTTGATGATACGGGTCTCAAGAACCGTGTACCTAAAGACCCGGAGAAATTCACACAAGCCAATAAGGCATGGGTTGATGGCCTTAGAAAACATCCCGTCACCGGCGAAGGGCTTCCCGCTTACGGAACCAACATACTGGCCAACGTGATCAATGAAGCCGGCGCATATCCGACCAATAACTTCCTTTGGGGCCGCTTTCCGGGAACCTCTAAAATCAGCGGAGAAACGGAGGCTGAATTAGAAAAGGCCCGCGGCGGCGTACCCACCCATGGCTGCCACCGGGGCTGTGTCATCCAATGTTCCGGTATTTATATGGATAAGGACGGCAATTACCTGACCAAACAGCCGGAATATGAAACGGTTTGGGCCCATGGTGCGAACTGCGGTATCGACGACCTGGATGCAATTGCCATGATGGACCGCCTGGACGACGATTACGGCATTGATACCATTGAGATGGGAGCAACCATTGGGGTCGCCATGGAGGCAGGGCTGGCCAAGTTCGGTGATGCTGATGCAGCCATCAGGCTCATCAAAGAGGTGGGAAAAGGCACCGATCTGGGACGCATCCTGGGGAATGGGGCCGCAGTAACCGGCAAGGTTTTCGGCGTCGAGAGGGTTCCCGTCGTCAAGAGTCAGTCCATGCCGGCATATGACCCACGCGCGGTTCAGGGTATCGGGGTTACCTATGCCACAAGTACCATGGGAGCCGATCACACTGCCGGATATGCAGTCGCGACGAATATCCTCAAAGTGGGAGGTTATGTGGACCCGCTGAAACCGGAGGGGCAGGTTGAACTCTCCAGAAATCTCCAGATCGCCACCGCAGCTATTGATTCCACGGGCATGTGTCTCTTTATTGCCTTCGCGGTTCTGGATCAGCCGGAGACATTCCAGGCACTGCTCGATCTGCTCAATACCTTTTACGGTCTGAACCTGACTGCTAATGATGTAACCGAACTGGGCAAGACGGTACTCAAGATGGAGAGGGACTTCAATGCCCGGGCAGGTTTCACGGCAAAACATGATCGGCTGCCCGAGTACTTCAAGAAGGAATCCCTTCCACCCCATAATGTAACGTTCCAGGTGACGGATGAAGATCTGGACAGGGTGTATAACTGGTAAGTAAAAGTCTTTAAATCATGCTCATGGCGGGGTGGCCTGAAACGGGTCACCCCGTTCGCTTATCCGGAAGAGGAAGTGTCATAGATGAATAATAGTGAAAAATCCAGCCGGGAAAAAATTTTCGATGATTCCACTCCAAGACATATTTCTCTGACAATAAACGTCTCTTTGATCACGGCCTTTTCACAACTTTTACAGAGTGGATTCTGGGTTAAGGGAATTGTCGAATGCAGCGTTAAATCATTTCTTTGCGAACATATAGGCCTGGCGCCTGAATACCTTGAAAAGAGAATCCAAACGATCTTCCTGGATGGCCAGCCCGTCGATAATGTAGAAACGGCAACCATCAGGGACGGGGCAACCTTATCCCTTTCCGCCGCCATGCCGGGGTTGGCCGGGGCTATATTGCGCAGGGGAGGCTACTATGCGCCCATGCGTGACCAGATCTCTTTCAAGGGGAAAATGATGTCCGCCTCACTGCATGCCGGTAAGGTTTTCGTGAAACTTTTTAATCTGCCGCTTCAGGAAGTGGGTCCACTTTTTTTGGAGCGCGGCGTCTGGATCGATGGAAACAACCTTAAAGACATACTCACAACCCGGTCAGATGATTTCCGGAAAGGGTGCAGGGTGGAATTTGCAGACAGTCGGCAATTCGATCCGGACCAGTTGTTGGAAATGGATTGGGGAACCGGGGAGATTTTTTTGCAAGTAAAGACCTCTTAGCCCCCGGCGACTGGCGGGAAAACGCCTACTCTATCACCGTCTTTCAGGACTTCATCACCCGTGGCATGCAACCCGTTCAGGAATATCATTTTAACTTTATCAAGAGGGAGTTCCATACTTTTAAGAACTTCCATGATTGTAGTCCCTTCAGACACCTCGAGTATTCGATTGCCATGGCTTTCGGTTTTATCCGGTACATACCGTGCGAGAGAGGCAAATAAACTTAAATCAATTTTCATTGTTTGCCCTATAAAGAGAAATATTTCTGAACTCTAAGTTTGACGGTTTCGTAAAAAGTCAGGTTCCGTCACAAATTGTCATTACTACGAAAACAGCTTCCATGTATTCCCCCCTTTAAAAAAGGGGGGTTAGGGGGGATTTGATAATCGCATGGAAAATCCCCCTGTATCCCCCTTTTGTAAAGGGGGACCTAAAGTTTCACCCGCTCATACTTTAGTCTTATTATAATTCTTTTGAGTCCTTTCTTCAAATATTTTATGGAGTGGGAGGCATTTCGGGAAATGCGCTTGCTGCTGTTTCATGAATTGAAGAGAAAAAAATATGGAAGGATAGAGCTGATTCATACCGGAGCCTGCCCTCGAATGCTGTTGCCGGGGACAGAAACGACACATTAAAATATTCTAATTAAAATCTTGACGTATTAATTCCATTATTCCTTTTGAGAGTAAATCTACCGCATCTTTGTGGCCTCTTCTTGCCAGGGCTGAATCCTGATATTCTTTCATATAATAAAAATAATCCGTATCGCCCTTCCCCTCTTTATCGCACTTAAAGACGTAGGTTACATATTCCTGCGGCAAACCGGAACTTCTTTTTGTGCTTCTATATATTGGGTCCGACTTGTCTGACCATACCCGAATTGTAGATACGCAGTAATATTCCCACGGCCACCACCTTGCGATCACAGTATAATCGATTTGTGGATGTTCCGGCCAGAAAGTATCGAGCACCCAACGTGCTTGCATTATTATTAAAACCTATTACTCAATAGCATACAATGTTATTACAGAAGAAAAGGCACTCCGGCCTATGGGAAACCATAGAGGAGTGCCTTTTCTTAATGATCGAAACCCTATAGGGCTTTCACGTTTTCTGCAGCCGGGCCTTTCTTGCCCTGCGTAACATCGAAACTGACACGCTGGCCTTCAGCTAACGTCTTGAATCCGTCACCTTGTATGGCACTGTGATGAACAAAAACATCACCACCGTCATCCTTTTCGATGAACCCAAAGCCTTTATGTTCGTTAAACCACTTTACTTTACCTTCTGCCATCGCTTTAATCCTCCTTTCTCAATTTTTCAAAGTCGGATTGCCACTATGACAGAAAGAAAAAAACCACCAAGACCCTAAAGAGCATGGCGGCCAACCTTTGCACTTCACTATGTCTGATCCAACTTTTTCGTACCCTTTATACCATAACTTATGGGTACATATGTTATTGGAATTCTAGTATCACCCCAAATGAAAGTCAAGCCTTATTTAATTCTGTTTCCCAACAACAATCAGACTGGACAAGAGGAGCCTTTTTGTGCATACTTTTGAAAAACATAATTTATCCTGATAACTTAAAAACCGTCTATCTTGTCATGGTGCTCCGTCACAATTTCAACAATGATTCGGGGAAAATAATTTATTGATAAAAAAGTGCATTAGTGGTAATGACCGCAGCGTTATATTGATTTGAAACACTCTGCTGGGGGATCGTTCAATGGTAGGACAACGGACTCTGACTCCGTGAATGTAGGTTCGACTCCTGCTCCCCCAGCCAAATGAATTCATCGCAAATACCCCCTCCAAATATCCGGATTTTTAAAAGGGTAACTCCAGTTTAAGCATACTTGTCTAAAATGCCTTCCTTGTACTACACAAAACGTCGTTCTTGAAATAAATGCTTGATTTCGACTGGATATAGAGCGTACTGTTCTTTTCAAAAGGTGGGTGCAGCGAAGTGTGGACAACTTCCTGAAACAAATAATAGACAGAAAAATATGGATAGTGTAGATTTCACTTCATATTCAATAATATTTTCGCTGAAGAAATTGCTATTGACAAATTAACTGGTATGGTGTCCCCGGAATTACGGATTTATTTACAACGGAGGTAATTTTTTTGTATGGAACAGGCGGGTCCGTTAACGTGTGGGCTCCTTCCTGTACTACACAAATCGTCAAGCGAGATGAAAATGCTGGATTTCATATCTTTATCAATGATATTATTTTACGTAAGATCGTCAGAAAATAATCTTCTGAAGAAATAGAGTGAAGTCATACAGGGAATCATGTATTTTATCAGAATGTTCATTGTTTTTGTTTTACTCTTGGCGCCGACGCTGACCTTTGCCGGGACGGTGCAGTTGCCTCAAACGGGCCAAACATCCTGTTATCATGAAGAATTCGGAACTGTAATTACTTGCACTGGTACCGGGCAGGACGGGGACCTCCGGGCAGGAGTGACCTGGCCGAACCCCCGGTTTACGGACAACGGCGATCAGACGGTGACGGACAACCTAACGGGCCTGATCTGGGCGAAAGACGGAAATGCCATAAAAACTCGAGACCCCGGCTTCGATAGCGATTTCACCACCGGGGATGGCATGGTCACCTGGCAGCATGCCCTCGATTACATCAAGAAACTAAACCAGGAAAACTACTTGGGTCATCACGACTGGCGCCTGCCGAATGTCATCGAGTTGGAGAGCCTGGTACACGCCGGGCAGTCGAATTCTGCTGACTGGTTGAACACAAAGGGTTTTTCTAATGTTCAATCGAGTTACTATTGGTCGTCCAGTTCCAAAGCCGCCCATCCCACTTCCGCATGGCTAGTCAACATAGTCGATGGCTTCGTGTTCTGGTTTGATAAGTCATCGTTCCCCTACTACTCTGTCTGGCCAGTGCGTTCCGAGCAGCCTGAGTCACAGGGAACTTCAATCATTTCCTTGCCGAAAACAGGGCAGGCTATGTGCTACGATGCCTCCGGTTCGTCGATCGCCTGCACTGGCACCGGGCAGGACGGTGAACTCCAGATGGGCGTGACCTGGCCGAACCCCCGGTTTACGGACAACGGCGATCAGACGGTGACGGACAACCTGACGGGCCTCATCTGGACGAAGGACGGGAAAACACCGGGACCGACAACGTGCGGAAAGGGCGCTACCAAGTCCTGGCTGGGCGCCCTTGATTACGTGAAATGCCTCAATACGAACAATTACCTGGGGTACAACGACTGGCGTCTGCCCAACAGGAAGGAGTGGCGTAGCCTGGTACACGCCGGGCAGTCGAATTCTGCTGACTGGTTGAACACAAAGGGTTTTTCTAATGTTCAATCGAGTTACTATTGGTCGTCCAGTAGCTACGCTCCCTCCCCCCATAACTCATGGAGAATCTCTACATCCGATGGTGCCATGGATTTTGCCTCTAGGTCCTTCTACTACCCTGTCTGGCCTGTGCGTTCCGGACAGTCTGTGTCATTTGCATCTTTGATCATTTCTTTGTTCGGTTTCGGGACGGTGACCAGCACCCCGGCCGGGATCAGTTGTGGAACTCAGTGTAGGGCCTATTTTAATCTCGGAACATCGGTAACTCTTACGGCTCAGGCCTCTACCGGTTCCATCTTCGCCGGCTGGTCCGGTGGGGACTGCCAAGGAACGGGAATATGTACCATCACTCTGAACATAGATACAATCGTCACGGCGACCTTTACAAAGGAGCCTGTAGGTAAAGGCGACATCAACTATGACGGACAGGTGAATCTGACCGATGCCGTTTTGGCCCTACAGGTAATCGCCTCCATTGCACCTCAACAAATAGTTTATAAAGAGGCATACGTGAACGGCGATGTAAAGATCGGCCTGGAGGAGGTGATCTACATCCTGCAGAAAGTGGCGGGGATGAGATAAATAATTATGATGCTTTCAAACGGAACTCAATAACTTATTCTTCTTGTGATTCTAATTAGTTGTAGGTGATATACGTAACTCCGCGATGATTGATTAAATTGCCATCTTTCGGTTTGTTGGCTACCCTACCGCCCCTTGTGCGGACCCGGTGTTTCATCTCAAGTTTTCTTCCAGGAATTACAACCGACTTCAGGCTGGTTGTTACCTCACCCTGAATTGATTTTGGATTTATGCACTTATTCTAAGCTTTAAAGTTCTTGCTTGTGAGGGATATATAAGATGTTTATTGAAGAGGCAGCCGATGGGACATGTACGGTTTTCAGTTCGCGTACCCTGTCCCCTTTAATCTGAAATTCGTTAACTTTCTAACAGCCTCAAATATTCCTTTGCTGATTCATAGCACACTCCGGCAATGAAATTGGTAAAGGGTCTGTTATTCCCACGGTGTGTCATGTCCAGGGTATTCAGATATTCCCGCCTCAGTATCGGAGGGATTATTGAAATCGGATAACCGGCCTGTAGTAATGCAAGGTTCATCAATAGCCGCGCCGCCCGTCCATTTCCATCAATGAAAGGGTGTATCGTTACCAGTTCCTTGTGCATCCATGCCGCGAATTCTACAGTGTGACTTTCTTTCCGGATATATTGTACCCTTTCAATAAAAGCCGCCATAAGATCAGGTATCTTCTCAGGGGCAGGCGGTATGAAATCCGTGCCGGTAATGAAAACCTTTTGACGGCGATATTTACCGGCTTGCTTTGCGTTGATCCGATAGTAGAAAAGCCTGTGAAGGTCTTTTATGTACTTTTCTGTGATGTTCTTTTGCTTTGCCAGCTCATAGAGAAGAGTATACGCCTCGCTATGCCCTATGGCCTCATAATGATCCCTGAGGGGTTTCCCGCCTATGGTGATACCGTCCTCAATGACAATTTTGGTTTCTGTCTCTGTAAGAGAGTTTCCTTCAAGGGCATTGCTTGAATAGGTCAGGCCGATCCTGAAATATTCCTTGATCTGATTAAGCAAGTGCTTGTCGAGGGGTCTGTGCGTGTCGCCTTTGGTCTTGATCTCATCAATTTTCTCCAATGTGTCCAGGTTCATTTTACTGTCCTTTTGATTCGATTTTTTTGTGACCATATTGCGACCATAACATCCAAAAACAGCCTCTAAAATGGTAGAGCATGGTTAAAGTCAAATCAAGCTATTCTTTGTTATTTCTTTACGTTTTTATACCATGCTTTCTCTCTTTTATCCCCTCTTCTCTGAGATTTTAGCCCAGGAATCACGCAACGTAACCGTTCGGTTGAACACCAGTGCCGTATCGGAAGAATCACGATCATCCACACAGAAATAGCCAAGCCGTTCAAACTGGAACCGGCTTCCCGGTGTCGCATTTGCCAGGCTTGGCTCCAACCGGCACGACCTGAGAATTTCCAATGATTTTGGATTCAGATACTCCGTAAAATCAGAACCTTCACCCAGTGGATCGGCAACACGAAAAAGTCGGTCGTAAAGGCGTACTTCGGCTGGGATGGAATGAGCTGCCGATACCCAATGGATGGTTGCGTCCACCTTCCGGCCATCGGGAGCAAACCCGCTTCGCGTCTCCGGGTCATAGGTACAGTGCACTTCGACCGCTTCTCCCGTGTCCGGATTTTTGACAACGCTCACGCACTTTATAAAATACCCATAGCGGAGACGGACTTCTCTGCCGGGAGATAGCCGATAAAACTTCTTGGGAGGATTCTCCAGAAAATCCTCTTGCTCTATATACAAAACCCGGGAGAAGGGTACTTTCCGGAACCCCATTTCGATATTCTTGGGATGATAGGGGCAATCGAACTTTTCAACCCGGTCTTCCGGGTAGTTATCGATAACCACGCGTAGCGGTCGAAGCACCGCCATGACCCGTGGCGCCTTTTCATTCAGGTCATCCCGGATGCAGTTCTCCAGTAAAGCCATATCGACAAGACTGTCATTCTTGGCGACACCGATACGTTCACAGAAGTCACGGATCGCTTCGGGAGTGTAGCCCCGTCTCCGCATACCCGATATAGTGGGCATCTGCGGATCATCCCATCCGCTGACAACCTTTCCTTCCACTAATTCGAGAAGCTTGCGTTTACTCATTATGGTATAGCTGAGGTTGAGACGGGCGAATTCAATCTGCTGCGGGTGACGTTTCACTTTCAATTCGTCCAAAAACCAATCATAGAGAGGCCGATTATTTTCAAACTCCAGGGTACAAATCGAATGGGTAATCCCTTCGATAGAGTCCGAGAGACAATGAGCAAAGTCATACATCGGATAGATGCACCATGTATCGCCGGTTCGATAGTGCGTCTCTTTTTTAATGCGGTACATGACAGGATCGCGCATGGTGATATTGGGAGACGCCATATCTATTTTAGCCCGAAGGACATGGGTTCCATCCTCAAACTCTCCTGCCCGCATACGCTCGAACAAATCAAGGTTTTCTTCAATTGATCTGTTGCGATAGGGGCTTTCTTTGCCCAGTTCTGTGAAGGTGCCCCGATACTCCCGCATCTCATCCGCGCTCAAACTGCAAACGTAAGCCTTGCCCTCTTTGATGAACTGCAAGGCATACTGGTAAAGTTTTTCATAGTAATCGGAGGCATAATATAAACGATCCTCCCAGTCAAAACCCAGCCACTTCACGTCTCGAATGATCGATTCCACATATTCCATACTTTCCCCTGTTGGATCCGTATCATCCATACGCAAATTACAGGCGCCTCCATATTGAGAGGCGATACCAAAGTTGAGGCAGATAGATTTGGCATGCCCGATATGGGGGTATCCATTCGGTTCGGGCGGAAATCGGGTGGCCACGCGCCCTCGATGCTTGTTGGTTCTCATATCTTCGTCAATAATATCCCTAATAAAATCAGACGGAGGTGATGAATTGGTTTGGACCATAATTTTCTTTCTCCTTCTCAAAGTCAATCCAGCAGGGATAAGGCGATTACTTGTAACACATTTTTCATCAGAGTTCTGCTCTTTTTTCTTCAGTATTGAGCTTTCTCCGGTACCATTATAGCGATCATTGGTGTCGAGGACCTTCTCAGTTACAATTACGATTGTTATGCCCCGGCCAAGGATGGCTGCATTTACCGGGGGTTTTGACGACTACTGCGGATGGAACTGGAGTCACAGACAGGTATCCGGATCGAGCTGGCATGCTTTTTCCTTCGTTTTTTCGGCAAGACGTGTCTCCCGCCTGGATTTCGCCTCCCGGTTTCGCCGCTTCTCCTCATCCGACTCTAAGATGAGCGGTAATAGCGGCATAGGCCAGCTATTTCCATCAAGGGCTACAAAGGTTATATAGGCTGATGCCGTATGGCGTCTCTCACCGATAATGAGATTTTCAGACTCCACCCGGACACCCACTTCCATGGAGGTCCTTCCGACAAGGTTCAGGCTGGCCCACAGGGTTACAAAGTCTCCAACAAAAACGGGATTATGGAAGTCCAATCGGTCAATTGAAGCAGTGACTGCATTGGACCTCGCGTGCCGGACTGCAACGACTGACGCCGCAGTATCGATGAGTCTCATGATAACCCCCCCATGGACGTTCCCGGCCGGATTTGCATACTGAGGGTTCATCTGCTGGGCCATGACCGTACTGCTTTCTCTTACTCTTTTCCCTTCCATGCTTATCCTCCTCCGTGAACTTTCGAACTCTCTGAAAAAAAATATTTGACTGAAATACTTTTACACTATTGAACCTTCAAAGAACATCTTTCCGGATGCGACAAAAAAAATCATTTTCTTTGATATGCATATAGTACAGAAAGAAAAATTATCAAGAAGGGGGCTTATTGTAAAATCATTTTATTCGTAAAAATCTTTTACTCTTGAAATACTTTTTTAAATAATTAAAAATAGAATCAAAATTACACACAGTTCCTTAGGTAAAACCATATAAAGAAAGCCAGTTATCCTGAATGCGGATTTTACTAACACCATGAAACCAACGGAATCAAACGGCAGTAAATTATCAAGCTTCTTTATGAAGCCATCGAAAGCGGCTATGGATCATTTTATTGACAGTGACCAAATTTTTCACGACACTGCCCACTTCCACCAGATGCTTCAAATCGAGCGGAAAAGGACAGGGCGCTCTGAGAAGCCCTTCGTCCTCATGCTTCTCGACCTCTCAGAACTGCAAACCATACAGCACAATACTCAAATCTTTGAGATAATAAAGGAAATCATTGTTTCCTGCTCAAGAGAAACAGATATCAGGGGATGGTATGAGCATGATAGGATCATGGGCGCCATTTTTACCGAAATGGATTCTGTCGATAAAAGATCGATAGAAAAAATATCCCGCAAGATAGACAGCAAAATCAGCGAAACTCTCAATGCAGAGTGGGCAAAAAAAATCAGAATAACCCACCATATATTTGGGTTTCCTGTTCCTGAAAAGGATAGAAGATTAACGGTGACCGGTATTAAATTATAACCGGAAACTCATTCCGCACGTTCCGCCTCCCATAAATATTTTCCTTGCCGGGAAGCCCCGCCGCTCCGGAGACGGGTGGCTTCACATTTCCACGAAAAAACACTGCTTCGAAACTCCTTTATCTTGACTAATCATTTGCCGCTCATTATTATCGATAAAAATGTTTGTACTGAGAACCTGTCTATGAATAATCGCTTCGCTCAGATATCTGCGATCCTGCTCCTGTCTCTGCTCGTTTTACTCACTACAAACTCGGCAATTTCACAAACACCAGTAAGAGGAGTTAATGGTTTTGTTGCAAGAGTCTCAGACGGAAACACCCTTACCGTTGAAACAAAAGATCGTAAAAAGCTAAAAGTCCGCCTGTATGGAATTGATGCACCTGAATTGGATAGAATAAACCGTAAAACACGGCGAATAACGATACCGGGGCAACCATTCGGAATTGAAGCGAAATCTTCTCTCTCATCTATGGTGTTCGGCCAGGACGTTCGCTTGGAAATTATGGATAGTGACCGTCACCGGGCAATGGCTTCCATTGTTTGGAGGGGGGAGAAAAACGTTAATCTGGAGATGATTAAGGCGGGCATGGCTGAAGCCTATGCCGAAGATCTGAAAGATCAACCGTACCGGGACCAGTTCCTTCAGGCTGAAAAGGAAACAAAAGCGAAACGGCTCGGAATCTGGTCTCAGGGCATTATATATGAACGACCAAGTGACTTCAGAAAGAGGATGAAGATCAGAGTGGATTAGCTAAAGTTTGATGATAAACATCGAGTCAGTGCTTAAACATGCCGCTCTCGTAGATAATAACCTTTTCCCCCGTGGCCAGATGCGCAGTCACCGTCTTATCTTCCGTGTTGACGAGGTCCCAATGGAGGGCTGAGTCATTGAAACCCATTTTTTTCTTCCTTTCCTTTGTAAGTTCTGACGGATTTCCATTGTAGGTAACGGTATAGGAAGAACCAAGGGCAATATGGCAGTTCCCATATTCCCCGCCATGATTTTCATCGAAAAGCGTATCGGCCATAAAGCGGTTAATCCTGGAAAAGCGTTTGTCCGTCAGGGAAAGCTCCCCGATCCGACGGGCGCCCCTGTCCATGGAAAGTTGTTTGACAACAAAATCCCCACCTGTCTCCGCCACAATCTCTGTAACACTGCCTTTTTCAAAGGTGAGACGGACCCCCTCCACATAGTTCCCGCTGCGGAAAGACGGTAGATTTGCAAAGTAACGACCTTCCGTTCCCCGCCAATCCGGTGAAGTGAATATCTCAAAGCCCGGTATGTTGTGTCCAGACATGCCTATCCATCTCCTTTTTTCACCCGGCGTGATCTTCAGATCAATGCCCTGGGATTCGATATAAACTGATTTCACGTCGAGGCTTTCCAACCATTTCTTTATATTTCTGACTTCCTTGAGAATTGTCTGCCATTGATAAATGGGATCATCAAAATCCAGGTAACAGGCCTTGACAATCTGTTCCGTATATTCATTACGCGTCATCCTCGCCTGTTTTGCCAGCTCATCTGTCGGAAGGGTACAGAGGGTCCAGCTATAAAGGCCCTCATCCTCCCTCCTGTTAAGAATATCACGGAGAGGCTTTTTTGCCACCAGAACCTTTCCGATTTTAGCCGGATCAATATCTTGAAGATGAGTAAGGGCTTCCGGCGCATGGAGAAAAATCCTCCCGTTGATGTTGCTGCAAAGCTCCATGTCTCCTGGCGTTAGAAAGACAAGCTGTCTGTTTATAGCCCTCTGGTAGAAACTGCGTTCCATAACCACCGTCAAGCCCATCCGCTGAATCGGGTTCATTTCCATATCAAGCAATCTGTCGTAAAGAATTTCCGCAAGTCTGAGGGCCGGGGGGTCGTACTGGAGGAGGACGGTATCGTACTTTTTGAATGGATTACCTCTCGCCACTTTCAATGCCCAGATGAGCACATCTGCATATCTGTTGAGTTGAGTTTCCGTCAGCATAGTTTCATTCTTCCTGGAATGCCTGAATTATTTATGCATTTGATAGCCGTACCGCTCTTCGAAGATCGGGGCTACCAAATTATCCACCGGAACATAATCATCCGTCAGGATAAGAGAAGGACGTTGTGCGAGATACTCCTGGAGTCTCTCCTGAGGCATAACGTTGGACATGACTTCTTTGCCGCCCTGCCCCCTGAGGAAAGTAACGAAATCATTGATATTAATGTTTTGCTTGCTCGCCACAATAACACGGGTGCTGATGCCGGTATTCTCGTAATCAGGTTTATGGGAGACAAGGTGGACATTTCCTTTCCCGAATACTTCTTCCAGTGTACGGATATAGGAAGGCATAAACAGCCCATTTTGGTAACTGTCAATCACATTGGCCATGAGTATGCCATCCGGTTTTAAAAGTTCGGCCATTTGCTGAGCGAATTCCTTTGTTGTCAGGTGGTAGGGAATCGACAGGTCATTGAAGGCGTCACCCACAATAAAATCATATTTCTCTTTCTCCTTGCAATTCATGACAAACCAGCGGCCATCTTCATTAAAAGATCGAATCTTCGTATTTTTAGGCACTCCCAGATATTCATGAGCCACCTTTGTTATTTCCGGATCAATCTCAACAACATCGACTTCTGCCGTAGGGTACATTGTTTCAAGGCAGCGGGGCAATGTATAACCTCCGCCACCGATGAACAGAGCTTTCAGGGAACCCGTTCGATTCATCCGCCATCTCATAAATTCCTCATAAATCCGGATGTATTCATAATCCAGATAGAAAGGATTGTCTAAGTCATTTATGGAATGGACAAGATGGTCTAATACCAGTGCATCTGCCCATACCTTCTTGTCTTTGGTGAGGAACTTCTTCACCTGAAGCGTATAGTAGTCGCTTTCCTTGAAAAAATAGGTTTTGTCATCAAGAGGCATTTTGAAGGCGTAACCATAGAAAGTCCAGATGAGTGAAACAAGAATGACAATAAAAACGGCAAATGATTTTTTCCTGATGAAAGTACCCCCAAAGACCAAAGCACAAAGTATGAGAATAAACCCCACGGTTAAAAGGAGATTTCTCGTCCCCATCCAGGAAATAAGGAAAAAACCCGTGGCAAAGGTCCCGATAATTGAACCGAGTGTAGAAAAGGCGTAGATCTTCCCGACAACATTGCCTGTCTTCGCCAGGTTGTGGAGTGTAAGTTTCACCACGACGGGGGAAATCATGCCGAGGATACAGGACGGAATGAAGAAAACATAGGTGGTAAGGAGTAAAATCCGCATCATCAGTGTAGTTTGAAAATGCGCCGCTCCAAGGATGTTTACCAGCGGTGAAATGGAAAAAGCCCCTAAACCCGAAAAAAAGAGGAGCCATCCGAGCGTCGAGGGACGGGGAAACCGGTCGGCAAGCACTCCTCCTAAATAGGCGCCTATGCTGATACCGGCAAGGACAACACCTATGATGCTCGTCCAGGTATAAAGGGACACTCCGACATAGGGCGCCATGATTCTTCCCGCAACCAGTTCAATGACAAGTGTGCAGAAACTGGCGATGAAAACAACGATATTTGCTTTAATCACCTCTTTTTGCATAGATAAACCTCTCCTGGAAAAAATAGAAATAACAGTAACACATATCGGGCGAGACGCCCAACCCACCTTATGGTAGGACAGGCGTCCCGCCTGTCTGTAACTCTGAAATATTGATAAAGGAAATATTATTTCATTTTGCCGACTAACGGCGACGATATATATCATATGGCGTTAATATGCAAAGCCGTTTTATTGCTTTACTCCTTTAAATATCCAAAGCGTTCTTTGTTAAACCTGCTTTGTTTCTTGACATAAAACGTTCATTCACTTATACGAAGACGAAGAAGTATTGGAGGAGAAGAAAAATGACCACCTTTAAATTTACCCCCCCCCGGTTACAAAGCCTCAAAGGACTAATCCTTTTTATTGTCATTGTCTGCATCCTTGCAGTCTCTTTGCAGTTTATCACGCTCATTACAGACTGGTTCTGGTTTCAGGAGGTAGGCTATCAAAGTGTTTTTTACGTCACCCTCCTTGCCAAGGTGAAAATGGCAGTGCTCTTTGGCATTGTTTTTTTCGCTCTTTTCTATACAAACCTCTTCCTTGCTGTTCGTTTTTCCTCTCGAATATTCGTCATCGGGGGTGACGACTCGATACAAATGCCGCCATGGGGGTTAAATAATCAAACCCTTCAGATACTGATCCTGGCTGCCTCTCTTTTTTTCACCGTTTTCGCGGCATCGAACGGAGCCTTCCAATGGGAAACCTTTTTGCTGTTTACTCACTCCTCTTTGTTTGGCATCTCCGATCCACTCTTTCAAAAGGACATAGGATTTTATATATTTCAGTTGCCATTTTTGATACATATTTATAACTGGCTGATGTTTAACATTATTTTCACAATGATAGGGACAGCCTTGGTGTATTTTGTCCGCCGATCCTTCCACTTTGTACCCCCCCGAATCTTGCAGATTTCTCCACAAGCACGGATGCACCTCGCTATTCTGACCGCCGCCCTGTTCTTCTGGGGCACGTTGGGTGTCTGGCTGGAGTTGAACGAGGTCCTCTTTACGAAGCGTGGGGTGGTCTTTGGTCCAGGCTATACCGAAGTCACTACTCAATTGTGGGTCCTCAAGACCCTGATGGTGGTTTGTATTTTATGCGGTCTATCCATGATTTATTATGCTTTTCGTCCGGACTGGCGTTTTCCCGCGATAGCCGTCACTGTCTTTCTGTTGCTTATTTTTATCGGCCGGGGCATTTATCCTGTACTCATTCAGAAATTTGTGGTGCTCCCCAACGAAATTGTCCTGGAAACGCCCTATATCGAAAAGAACATACAGTACACACGCATGGCATATCAGCTTCAGGATATCGAGGAACGAGAGTTTCCGATAGAGGAAAATCTGACACGGGAAGACCTGCGAAAAAACGACCCCACCATTAAGAATATCCGCTTGTGGGATCACGCCCCACTCCTCAAGACATACAGCCAGCTTCAGGAAATGCGCACGTATTATAAATTTGTCAGTGTGGACAATGACCGCTACATGGTTAACGGTCAGTACCGCCAGGTTATGCTCTCCCCCCGGGAGCTTTCCTACCAGGCCCTGCCTTCAAAAACATGGGTTAATGAACACCTTACGTATACCCACGGGTATGGAGTTGTTCTTGGTCCTGTAAATCGTATATCGAACGAGGGACTTCCGGAATTCTTCATTAAGGATATTCCACCCGTCTCGACAACAGACGTCAGGATTACCCGCCCCGAGATCTATTACGGCGAAACTTCTAACGAATACGTCTTTGTCCGGGGAAAACGCCAGGAGTTCGATTATCCGGTTGGCGACAAAAACGTTTATACCAGTTACGAGGGTAAGGGGGGCGTTCCCCTCTCTTTCTGGAAAAAACTGCTTTTCGCAGCTCGTTTTGGTTCCTTCACTATTCTCCTTTCCGACGACATCACGTCCGATAGCCGTGTCATGTATCACAGGAAGGTCACAGAACGAGTTTCCCATATTGCTCCCTTTGTTGAATTAGATGGGGATCCATACATGGTAATATCCCCGGAGGGTCGTCTTGTCTGGATAATAGACGGATATACCGTAACAGACCGTTTCCCTTATTCCGAACCCACTGCCAAACTGGGCAATTACATCCGCAACTCCATCAAGGCAACCGTTGATGCCTATGACGGATCGGTAAATCTCTATATAAGCGATACAAAGGACCCCATCATACAGACCTATGCCCGAATATTCCCCGGAGTCTTCAAAACAATGGATGAGATGCCGGCGGAGTTGAAAAGTCACATCCGCTATCCACCGAGTATGTTGGAAATCCAGGCGAGGATGTATACTGCATACCACATGCAGGATCCCCAGGTTTTTTACAACAAAGAAGACCTCTGGGCCATACCGGGCAAACATACTCCTGGCAGTGAACGGGAAATGGAACCATATTACACAATCATGAAACTCCCGGGGGACAAAAAAGAGGAATTTATTCTGCTCTTGCCTTTCACTCCAAGCCGAAAGGACAACATGGCTGCCTGGATGGCGGTTCGCTGCGATGCACCGAATTACGGAAACATGACTGTTTACAAATTTCCCAAACAGAAACTGGT
>JAPLJS010000024.1 GCA_026388545.1 Deltaproteobacteria bacterium | reverse complement strand
GGGCAGATTATCCACGCGTTACTCACCCGTGCGCCACTTTACTCATTCGCCGAAGCGAACTTTCTCGTACGACTTGCATGTGTTAGGCACGCCGCCAGCGTTTGTTCTGAGCCAGGATCAAACTCTCCAGTTTTAATCCTTGTAGAGATTTCTCTCTATCTTTTCAAAAGAAAAGGACCCACAAATCTATTATCCCACTATTCAATTTCCAAAGAACGAATCTATAAGCGAGCTGTTAGGATAATTCAACTTATCCTTGCTGTCAAGTATTATTTTTTTATAAGACCTTTGAAAATTACTTAACGCGTCGTTGCGAGGTACGAAGAACTGCGGTTATCTTATTGCTTATCAATAGCTTTTGAGATTACTCAACTCACCCCATGGTACATTCGAGGTTTCAGTTCACTGCAATGACAAAGTAAAAAAATTTCAAACATCATTTTTAATACCATTATAGTACTAAAAATTTCTGTCAACAACCAAAACGGATAGCTTTCTACATACTATTTAAACAATAGTCAAGATATATTTTAAGAAATTATTAATAATTATTTAACAGTG
The DNA here is from genome assembly GCA_026388545.1 of Deltaproteobacteria bacterium. Taxonomy (NCBI): domain Bacteria; kingdom Pseudomonadati; phylum Myxococcota; class Myxococcia; species Deltaproteobacteria bacterium. Next base: position 34,618 of record JAPLJS010000024.1, on the reverse strand, counting down.
ATAACGACGTGTTTTTTCTTGCCTTTTCTCAGATGGATTTCCCCATGTTCATTGAGATGGCTAATGTTAATCTTTTCATCGAACCTCTCTACCGGACGGTCATTGACATATATCCCACCCTGGGCAATCAAGCGTCTCGCATCTCCACTGGTTCCGGCTAAACCGGTTTCACAGGCAAGTTTAAAGGCGGGGATGCCCCTTTCGAGTTCTGACTTTGATTTCTCAGTCGAGGGAATAGCTGACACGTCACGCGTGGCATCCTCTCTTGGAATATTGCTTGAAGGAAAAAGCCCCTTTCCGACAGGTTTTGTATTAAAGGCCGTTGCAGAAGCCATCCACGCAGCAATCGCAGCCTCTTGGCCATGGGTTATCTTCGTCGCCTCAAAAGCCAGGACGGCCTTGGCCATGTTCAGCCTTGAATCGGCCAGACTTCGGACTTCTCTCACTTCTTCCATTGGCAAAAAGGTAAACAATGCCAGAAATCTCTCCACATCGGAATCATCTGTGTTGATCCAAAATTGATAATACTCATAAGGAGATGTCAGTTTTGGATCCAGCCAGACAGTTCCCCTTTCCGTTTTACCCATCTTATGTCCATGTGATGTTGTAATGAGAGGAAATGTCATGCTGAAAACGTTTCTTCCATCAATCCTCCTTATAAGATCACTGCCAGCCAGCATATTACCCCACTGATCATTTCCACCCATTTGGAGAACACAACCATAATTTTTGAACAGATACAAAAAATCATAGGCCTGGAGCAGCATATAATTAAATTCGATAAAATTGAGTCCCGTTTCCAGACGAATCCTGTAGCTCTCTGCCGCCAGCATTTTGTTTACACTAAAGTGTCTCCCTATATCCCTCAAAAATTCAATATATTTAAGTTCAGTCAGCCATTCCGCATTATTCAATAATATGGTCCTGTCCTTTTTAAAATCCATGTATTTCGATAGCTGACTTTTTAAACACGACGCATTATAATCAATTTCATCACGTGTAAGAATCTGACGCATTTCAGATTTCCCGCTCGGATCGCCAATAAGACCTGTCCCCCCACCGATCAGGATAATTGGCCTATGGTCATATTTCTGCATATGCATCAAAGCCATTATCGGCACAAGGCTCCCTATGTGCAAACTTGTCGCAGTTGGATCAAAACCAATATAACAAGTAATATTCTTATTTTGCAGAATGTTCCGGAGTTCCATCTCGTTCGAAACCTGTTCGACAAATCCTCTTTCGGTAAAAACATCATATACGCTCTTCAATTTCCATTCTCCGTAGCTACCTGAGAGGGGTTAACATGGCTTGACTTGCTATAACATTCCAGCATATCGCATTTTCCATTATCGTAACCAACCAGCCGATTATCGTTTCATTTTTTTCTCAGTTTCTCAAATTTATCGTCAATCTCTCAATTCCCTTGGCCCTGCCGCTTTTTCCATCAACATCGACAACAACACCCTGAAGTCGAACATCATCTTTTGCCACGTCAAACTTATTCGGCAGTTGGGTCAAAAACCTCTCAAGAACTGCATCTTTCCTTATACCGATAATCGAATTAAACGGGCCCGTCATCCCAACGTCTGTAATATATGCAGTACCACCAGGCAATATACTTTCATCGGCAGTCTGCACATGTGTATGAGTTCCCAGAACAGCACTGACCCGACCATCAAGAAACCACCCCAGAGCTTCTTTTTCAGATGTCGCCTCTGCATGGATATCAATAATAATAATCTTTGCCTTGTTCTTAATCTTTTCAATTTCTCTTTCAGCTGTTCTGAATGGACAATCAAGGGGCTTCATAAAGACCCTTCCCATCAAATTAATTACACCAACGGATATCCCCGAAGAATTAGGCATAACTACGGTTCCCCATCCGGGCGAACCCGCGGGGTAATTTGCTGGCCTGAGAAGTGTTTCGTAGTCTTCAGCAAATTCTCTAATTTCTTTTTTATCCCATATATGATTCCCTGAAGTCAACACGTTGATGTTATAACTGTATAGATCTTCAATGATATCTCTCGTCACACCAAACCCCGCAGCCGCATTCTCGCAATTCGCAATAACAAAATCAATCCGGCGCTCTGAAATGACTTCAGGAAGAAGTTCACGAACTGCCTGCCTTCCGGGTTTACCTACTATATCACCAATGAATAATATCTTCATATTTTGTATTTCTACCTTGCATAATCCGAAACTCGCGTTTCCCTAATCACCGTTACTTTTATCTGGCCAGGATACGTTAAATCAGCTTCAATCTTTTTGATAATGTCCTTGCAGAGCATAACTGCATCATCATCCGAGATTTTTTCATTTTCTACAAGTATACGGATTTCTCTTCCTGCTTGTATGGCATAACATTTATCAACTCCGCTAAAAGAATTGGCGATATTTTCGAGTTCTTCCAAACGCTTTACATAGGTTTCGAGCATTTCTCTTCGAGCGCCAGGCCTCGCCGCAGACAGAGTATCAGCCGCTTGAATAAGTATCCCCAAAAGCGTATTGGTCCGGCCGTCATCATGGTGAGTGGCAATTGCCTGCACTATTTTGGGAGATTCACCAAAGCGCTTTGCATAATCGGCCCCGATCGACGCATGAGTTCCTTCTACCTTGTGGTCCACTGCCTTTCCAATGTCATGAAGTAACCCTGCCCTTTTTGCCTCTTTAACATTCATTTTCAGCTCGGCAGCCATTATGCCGGTCAGGTGGGCAACCTCTACAGAATGCTGAAGGACATTCTGTGAAAAACTTGTCCTATACTTGAGACTTCCAAGGAGATAAATGATTTCAGGATGAAGATCATGAACCCCAACATCAAAGGATGTCCGTTCTCCTGTTTCACCAATAATCGTATCAACTTCCGTCTTAACCTTTTTAACTATATCCTCAATCCTCCCCGGATGAATTCTACCGTCTGTAATCAACCTTTCCAGGGATATTCTTGCTACTTCACGCCTGACGGGATCAAAACTTGAAAGGACAACCGCTTCAGGTGTATCATCAACGATCAAATCTATCCCCGTAGCAGCCTCTATTGCTCTAATATTCCTCCCTTCTCTCCCGATAATTCTCCCCTTCATTTCATCATTGGGAAGGTTAACTACTGATACCGTATTTTCGGCAATATATTCACTGGAATATCTTTGAATAGCGTAGGTGATTATTTCCCGAGCACTTTTATCAGCAGTCCGTTTTGTTTCTTCCTCTATCTTTCTTATGGTCATAGCTGCTTCCCGCTTTGCCACAGCTTCCATGGACTGGATAAGATAATTTTTTGCTTCTTCAGAGGAAATGCCTGCAATCTTCTCAAGCTTTTCTTTCTGCTCTTCAAGCATACGATTTAATCTGTCGTGCTTCTCATTAATCTGCGATTCCTTGTTAATCAGACCTTTCTCCCTGTTTTCAATACTCGTTTCTTTCTGAGACAACAAGTCTATCCTTCTATCAATGTTTTCTTCTTTGGAACGTAACCTTCTTTCCAGATTGTCGAGTTCCAGTTTCCTTTCCTTTGTATCTTTTTCGAATTCGGTTTTCGTTTTGAGAAGATTTTCTTTAGCCTGAAGTAATGCCTCTTTTTTTATTGTTTCTGCTTCCTTTTTTGCCTCATCGATAATTCTCGCCGAGAGGTTTTCTGAAGATTCCAGTTTTTTCTTGGAAAGTTTTTGTCTCAGAGCATATCCCAACACTGCACCTAAAGCCAAAGAACCGAATATAATCAATATAATTAAACTGTTATATATCAAAGCCTTTTACCTCCCTAATCTTTATGATATTGAACAGAATATCCAAGGCCAGTAATGGATATAACGTTCATTGTACGAAATGGAATTAAACTAATGGGACTATGACGGAAGGAATTTGAATGACTGCGCGGCTATGAGAATTGACCCATTGGAACCCCGTACTGTTACACAACAAAACCCCCGCCTATGCCGTGTTAACCACCTTTTTGAACCTTTTGACAAGGTGGGCACCCTATTGTTGCTTCAGGCTTTCCACCCCCGTTCTCACGGGATGCCGGCAGACATGCACACCGCTAACAAGGAAAGGCCCCCGGTTCCAAGGTGTTGGCTCAAAAAACGAATGTTAATCACGCACATCGCAGGGGATACTAATTTATATTTTATCTTATCTCATTAATAAGATTAAGCAATTCCTCAGATCTACCCTCTAGTTGATTACAAATATCTTCTTTGACTCCCTTAAATTTAAAATATTCGTCTGCAATGTTTAAAGCGACAAGTATGACAATATTCAAAGTATTAATATTATTTGATGTTTTTCCTACCTCTTCTACCTTGTCATTGACATACTTGACAACCCGTGCTACATGTTCATCCCCTGAATCAGTTAAAACTGACAATTCCTGCCCCAGTATATTGATATTAAAATGTTTTTCCAAATGCACGACCCTAATACTAATTACTAATTATGGTACATTGATATCCTGAAGCAAATCAAGCAGCGAGTCCACCTTCGTGCGTATTATATTCCTTCCCTCGTTTAATCCCCCTATTTTATTGTTCGCCTCTTCTAACTCCCGTCCTTTCGTTTTAAGAAGTTCTTCTAACTCATGATTCTTTTTTTTCAACAATGTATGTTCTTCGATAAGATTCTTGATTTTGCTTTCTAATTCTTCAAATTTAACAAGTTCCACAACTCACCATGTCCTTCATACGTTTTACGTTTCTTGATCGCGCTTCTTACAATTAATTTATTTTGAAAGCACACGAGTAATTTTTGTAAGAGCAACCAAATTCTGATTATCAAAGAAACCTTCGTTCAGTTTTATATCATGAATTCGGTTAAATTATGCCAATTCAGCCTATAAAAGTCAAGCGCTTATTTTACTCCATTATGGGTCAATCAGGACCTCAAACGACTGAGTGCAAAAAACGGTGAATTACATCTAATATTGTATTCTTATCATATATCCTACCCACCATTTCTCTGAATAGAGAGCCACCTCTTAATCCCTTTGTATACCAGAGAAGGTGTTTCCGGAAATTCCTGACACCGAGACTTTCCCCTGAGTATTTTATTTCCATGTCCATATGATGCCTTATAACATCCTCTCTCTCTGAGGGGAGCGGCGTCCGCGAATTCTTCCAATCCTCACAATATGATACGATATCTCTTATAATCCAAGGATTTCCAAGCGCCCCCCTTCCCACCATCACACCATCGGAACCGGTTGTGGTTATCATTCTGCAAGCACCCTCGGGACTTCCTATATCCCCACTTCCTATTACAGGAATGTACACGTTCTTTTTTACAGCCTCAATAATACCCCAGTCTGCCGCCCCACTGAATCCCTGATCAGCTGTGCGGGGATGCAGGATCACTGCATTTACTCCACAATCTTCAGCTATATGAGCAATCTCCAGCGCTTTCATTTCACCCTGACTCCATCCTGAGCGAATTTTTACAGTTAACGGTAATGATGTCGCCTTTCGTACTGCTTGAAGGATGAGACACACCTTTCCAGGTTCCTTCATCAGAGCTGCTCCGGCACCCGTCTTAACGACCTTTTTTACAGGACAGCCCATGTTTATATCCAATAGATCGGCACCCTGATCTGTAACTATTCTTGCCGCTTCTGAAAGAACAACCGGATCGGATCCGAAGATCTGGACGCCTAAAGGCTTGTCCTTCGGTGAGGAATCAAGATAGCGATAACTCTTCTCCGTCCGTCTGATGAGGCCATTGGCACTGATCATCTCTGTAAATGCTAATGCGCATCCGAATTCTCTCACGAGAGTCCGGAACGGCAGATTTGTAATGCCCGCCATGGGTGCTAAAAAAACGTTATTTTTTAGAGTCAAATTTCCAATTTTTACTTGCATATCATCAAACGTTCAGATGCCCTTCCGAGATCACCAAGCGTGTTAATACCCATTACTTCAACGGAATTTGCAGCGATGAATGACCTGCTCTTGAAACCCTTTTTCCAGGCGATGCCAACGATATCCGTAAGATAATATTCGTTCTGAACATTTTCATCGCCGATTTCTGCAACCGCTTCGAAGAGGAAATTACACTCAACACAGTATATACCTGTATTGATCTCCTTGATTGTCTTCTCGTCAGTCAACGCATCCTTTTCTTCTACAATCCGCACTACCTCCCCTTCTCCCCCTGCCTTAATCACTCGTCCATAACCGTAGGGATCATCGAGGATGGTTGTCAGAACCGTAACAACCGATTTTTCATAAATATGATCTTCAAGGAGAGCCCTGGCTGTCGAAGACAGCAATAGCGGAACATCACCGCATAAAATAAGGATCGTACCATCATAATTACGGAATGTATCTTTCGCCTGAAGAACAGCATGCCCTGTTCCTAGTTGCTCATGCTGCTCTACAAAGATCAACCCCTGATCCTTGAAAACATCCCTGACGAGATCCGCTTGATGACCGATAATTACCGCAATCTTTTCCACGCCAACTTCCCTTGCAACATTGACTGAATACGTCAGCAAAGGCTTACCGCAGAGAGGCTGGAGAACCTTCGCCATATCCGACTTCATTCTTGTCCCTTTTCCTGCAGCCAATATGATGGCACTCACCTTCCTTTTTTCACATTCATTCATTCATTCACCCAGTTCACCTTTTTTTTATTAACTGTTAGTTTCAATTTTCGACATCCATATCAACATCGAGGGGTAATTCAATTAAAACCTCTTTGATGGATTTTGCGTCTGCATCTTCTATTACAAAAAGGATGTTCCCATGTCTTAATGCATCCCTCCTTTTGGGTATCTTTCCCATCTCATAAAGCAAGAAACCACCAAGGGTTTCATAATCACCTTCAGGAATTTCAACTGCAGTAACCTGTTTCACTTTGTCAATATGTATCTGGGCATTGAAGAGATATTTCCCCGGGCCTATCTTTTTATACAATTTTTCACCCGTATCATATTCATCGTCAATTTCCCCCACAACCTCTTCCAATATATCCTCTACCGTCACAATACCCACAGCTCCTCCATATTCGTCAACGACGACGGCCATCCGCTCACCCCGGACATGTAATTCAATCAGCAAATCCTTGGCGATTTTCGTTTCCGGAACATAAAAGACCACCGGTTTCAAGCAACATGCTATCGTTTCATTTTCTGAAACATTTGACCGAGTTGCCACCTGTTCACGCAGATTTTCCAGAAGATCGAAATAATGCAAAATGCCTATGATATTAAAAATCTGATCACGATAAACGGGAATGCGCAGATAATTTTTTTCTGCTGCAAGCTTTGTAGCTTCCTGTAATGTTGCCGTCACGGGGAGGGAAATCATTTTTGATAGAGGAACCATGATTCTGCCAACCGTTACATCAGAAAAATCAATGATGTTCCTAACCATGTCTTTTTCCACACTCAGAATATCGGTGTTTACTCCCTGCTTTTCAAGAATATATTTCAATCCATTTTTCGTAACATATGAGTATGGATGACCGGCCTCACCGGTAGATATTTTTAACGTCCCCCGGGAGAGCTTCGCAACGAGATATACCACCGGGAAGAAGAGAAAGGACGAATACCAGATAAAGTGGGCAAGTTTTATAGCCATCGTTTCCGCATGCTGCCGGAAGAGACTTCTTGATACAATCATCAGCAGCAGTGTGGGAACCATGACCAGCATAGAAGCCATTTCGCCCCGGGCTGTACCCAGCATGGTGATGAAAAGGGCCGTTGCCAAGGTTGTGCTGGTCACGATAGACACATTGGTCCCCGTCAGGGTGGTGGCTAAAAACCATTCAGGCGATTCAAGAAGTTTTAAGGCAAGCCGGGCGGATCGGGAACCCTTCTTCGCCTTGTACCGGATACGGTTTATATCCGAGGAGATAAATGCAATCTCTCCCCCGGAGTACAAACCTTCCAGGCATAAACACAGCAAGATGACTATAAACGTGACCATGTTATCCATCAAGCGTTTTCTCTTTTCTCTCGACCCTCAGTATCAGAATTCTCGTGCCGCCCATCTTCTCCACTCTAAATGCATAATTTTCAAAGCAGACACTTTCCCCCTTTGATGGCAATTTCCCAAAGAGATGAAAGACAAAGCCGCCTACCGTGTCGAAATCCTCCGTGGAAAGGACAAGACCAGTCAGTTTACTGAACTCTTCCATCGACATCTTTCCCGAAACGAGGAATGTTTGTTCGTCAATCCTCTGCCAAAGGTTTGTCTTTAGACCATAGTTATCGTAGATGTCTTCAAACAGGTCTTCAAGGATATCTTCCAGGGTTACTAGACCGGAAACGCCGCCATATTCATCCACAACAATTGCCATCTGGATTTTCATCGTCTGAAAATCGCGCAGCATCGCTGCGGCGCTTCTCTCTTCCGGCACAAAATACGCTTTTCGCAGCAGTTTCTCTATTTGTCTTGTCTTTCCAACGTTCGCCATGCGGTGTAAAAGTTCTTTGGCAAAGAGAATGCCCCGAATATCATCACGGTCTGTTCCATAAACCGGAATCCGTTCATGGCGGGCCTTGATGACTTCCCTTTCCATATCTTCAATTCTTAAAGAAGCGGGAAGGCAAAACATATCGACCCGGGGGATCATGACCTCAGAAACCGGTTTATCTCCCAGTTCAAATACCCCGTGAATGAGATCACGCTGAGATGGCTCGATGGACCCTTCTTTTTCACCTGTGTCAACAAGGGTCCTGAATTCATCCTCTGTTACAGCAGCCCTTTCCCGCGAATGTCCGCTGGGAAATAGTGATACTATGAGGGCCGACACCGTTTCCAGAATCCAAACGACGGGACGCTCAACCCATGATACTATGGCAATAAACGGCGCCGCTGCAAAAGAGAGGCGTATCGGATAGGTCACGCCAAAGGTTTTTGGAACGGCTTCACCAAAAATGAGAAGCAATATGGTCGTGAAGGCAATAGACACCCACTGGCCGTCGTTCCCCAGCCACTGGATGAACAAAGAAGCCGTCAGCACGGAAAGGACGATATTCACGGCCTCGTTCCCCACGATGAGGGTAATCAGTAACCTCTTAGGATAATTCAACAAGCTGCGGATGGAAGACAGAAAGGGGAATCTCTCTTCCTGCATCTTATGCAGATGAAGAGGAGTAAGTGAAAAAAGAGCGGCCTCTGAACAGGAGAAAAATCCCGACAAAAGAAAAAGAATAACAAGCAATACAATTTTTAAAGTAATCAGGTAATCCAATTTTGATCTAAAGTTCTCCTCTTATTTAATTGAAAAAGGGTTCGAGAATTCAAGGTTTCCAGGGTTCAGGTGGTTGTTTTTCAACTATTTTTCAAGTGCCTTGAGCATCCCTTCACATTCACTCGAATCCTTGATTCCTTGACCCCTTGAATCCTGAAGACGGCATATATTGTACTTTATCAAATTTTAAGTGGTAAAGACAAATTATTAATGTAAATGCGTGATCAGATTTGTTTGACTCGGATGATTTTTTCCGATATTGAGGAGTAAAAAAAGGATGGAAGTTTCAGAATTAATGTAACATAAGATTTAAGAAAAGGCTATAAACCCTGCCGTAATACATTGTATGAGGAGAAACGTCATGATGAACGTACTTTTAATCGGAAACGGTGCCCGTGAACACGCCATTGCTGAGGCAATTGTACAATCGAAGCATCAGCCCAGACTCTTTTCCTTCATGAAAGCCAACAACCCGGGCATTACATCCCTCTCAGAAAAAGTCTTTATTGGAAGCTACAGTGACATGGCTGCCGTCAATGCCTTTGCAAAAGAGTGCCGCGTGGATTTCGCCATCATCGGACCGGAAGACCCTCTGAATAATGGAGTTGTTGATTCCTTGAAAGAGGCCGGCGTTCCTTCTGTAGGTCCAACGAAAAGCCTGGCCCGTCTTGAGACCTCAAAATCCTTCACGAGAAATATTCTCAGTAAATATAACATACCGGGAAACCCAAAATTTAAAATTTTTACATCCATAGAAGGAATAGAAGACTTCCTCGATGAACTTGACGGCATCGTTGTAAAACCGGATGGACTGACGGGCGGCAAAGGTGTCATGGTTCAGGGAGATCACTTTCAGAGCAAGGAAGAGGCACTTCTCTACTGCAAGCAGGTTTTAACCGAGCATCCGAGTGTCATCATTGACGAAAGACTGGAAGGCGAGGAATTCTCTCTGCAGTGTCTGAGCGACGGTAAAACCGTGGTTGCAACTCCTCCTGTTCAGGATCACAAGAGACGGTTTGTCGACGATAAGGGCCCAAATACGGGAGGGATGGGTTCGTATTCCTGTGAAGATCATGCCTTGCCTTTTATGGATCAGGAGGCCGTCGCAGAAGGTCTGGCGATTACGCAGAAGGTTGCAGAGGCAATTTACAAAGAGACGGGCGAATATTACAAAGGGATCATGTATGGCGGATTCATCATCACGAAATCCGGTATCAAGCTGCTGGAATACAACGCCCGCTTCGGCGACCCTGAGGCAATGAACACACTCCCCCTGTTAAAAACGGATTTCGTCGATGTCTGCAGGGCAATCCTTGAAGGAACCCTGGATAGATTGAACATCGAATTTGAGAAAAAGGCATCGGTATGTAAATACATCGTCCCGAAGGGATACGGTCTCCCCAAAGACCATCCTGATGCCCAATCGACATCGGCAAAAATTGAGATGGGCGATGTTGGGAAAGCTCGTCTGTACTATGCATCAGTTGATAAAAGGGCAGATGGATTGTATATGAGCACATCCCGGGCAATCGGTGTAGTCGGCATCGCAGATAGTCTCGGCGAAGCGGAACAAATAGCTGAAAAAGCGGTATCTGCGATCAAGGGCCCCGTTGACCACAGACCTGACATCGGCACGAAACCGCTCATCGAAAAAAGAATCCGCCACATGCAGCTAATCAGGGGGTGAAGTTGTATGATCCTCCAAAACATTCACAGGAAAAGAAAATGAATATGAATACCATCAAAAGAATACTTATCAGCGTTACCGATAAAAAAGGACTCATCGAGTTCGCACGGGGGCTTAAGGGCTTTACTTTAGAGATCCTCTCTACCGGTGGGACTGCTTCCCAGCTAAGAGCAGGCGGCATAAAAGTGACGGACGTCTCTGATTATACCGGCTTCCCGGAAATGATGGACGGACGTCTTAAGACGCTTCATCCAAAGATTCATGGCGGCCTTCTGGCATTACGGAACAATGAAGAGCACATGAAAGCGGCAATGGAGCACCATATCGATATGATTGACATGATTGTGATCAACCTCTACCGGTTCGAAGATACGGTGGCAAAAAAAGATTGTACTTTCGACGAGGCTATTGAAAACATTGACATCGGCGGTCCTGCCATGTTGCGGGCAGCGGCGAAGAATTACCGGTATGTCAGCGTTGTTACCGATCCTGGCGACTACTCTACCATTCTGGAGGAGATGAAAAGCACGGGAGGGAAGATCTCGGAGAGTACAAACTTTACTCTCGCGACGAAAGCCTTTCAATTGACGGCCAGATACGACGCTGCCATTTCCAATTATCTCAGCGGCATAAGCAAGGAAGGAGCAAAAAGAACATTCCCTGAAACGTATACCGTTCAGTTTGTCAAAGCACAGGATCTCCGTTACGGAGAGAACCCCCATCAGCACGCTGCTTTTTACCGGGAAACAGATCAGCCAATATCTGCTGTCTCAGGTGCGCGTCAGCTTCAGGGAAAAGAATTGTCTTATAACAACATTATGGACAGCGATGCGGCGTGGCAGATGGTGTCTGATTTTGAATTACCGGCAACCGTCATTGTCAAGCACGCCAACCCTTGCGGTGCAGCCACCTCTGATAGCGATATCTCCACAGCCTACAGAAAGGCAATGGAAACGGATCCCGTTTCTGCTTTCGGGGGAATCGTTGCCGTGAACCGGCCGGTGGACAAAAAAATGGCTGAAGAAATGACCAAAATTTTTCTGGAGGTTATTATTGCCCCAGGCTTTGATGAAGAAGCGAAAGCTGTATTGAGTTCCAAAAAGAACGTGAGGCTTTTGGAAATTCCCTCGACCGGAGCCCGCCCCGCAGGTTATGACTTCCGGCGGGTCGTAGGAGGGCTTCTCGTTCAGGATAGGGACATCGACGATTTTGACATAAAAAAAGCACGTGTCGTCACAAAAAGGCCTCCTGCGGAAGAAGAATACCAGGCATTAGACTTCGCATGGCGGGTAGTGAAGCATGTTAAATCAAACGCCATTGTCTATGCGACAAGAGACCAACTGGTCGGCGTTGGTGCAGGACAGATGAGCCGTGTGGACTCCGTAAAAATCGCCACGATGAAATCCAATCTGCCTACAAAAGGCTGTGTTTTGGCGTCCGATGCCTTCTTCCCATTCAGAGACGGCATTGATATGGCAGCAGAAGCGGGTATTACCGCAATTATCCAGCCCGGCGGCTCTGTCAGGGATGCAGAAGTCATCAGGGCAGCGGATGAGCATGGCATGGCAATGATCTTTACGGAAACGAGGCACTTCAAGCATTGAACTATGGATAGAAGGATTGAAGGGATCAAGGATTCGAGTGAAATGCTTAGAAACAAATCTTTGAACCCTCGAATCCTTGGATCTTTTGTGCTGCTAAATGGGAGAACAACGATATGAAAGAACTATTAGCGCCTATCGTCAGTGTAGTTATGGGGAGTGACTCCGACTTTCCCATCATGAGCGAAACCATCAAGATTCTTGAAGACTTTGGAATTCCCCACGAGGTCTTTTTGACATCAGCCCATCGTTCGCCGGAAAGGACAGCCTCCTTTGCGAAGAAGGCATCCCAGAGGGGCATCAAGATTATCATTGTCGGCGCCGGAGCGGCGGCTCATCTGGCCGGTGTTATTGCCTCCCAGTCACTCCTCCCGGTAATCGGGATACCAATAGATGCAACAGCGCTCGGCGGGATAGACGCACTATTATCTATTGCGCAAATGCCCGGCGGCGTACCTGTTGCCACAATGGCCGTGGGCAAGGCGGGGGCTAGAAACGCCGCTTTGCTTGCTATCCGCATCCTGGCCCTGGAAGATGACAGCCTTCAGAAAAAATTACGTTTATTTATTCAAAATATGGCCAGGGAGATTGAAAAAAAACAGGAAAACATCACATCATGCCGAAAATCCTGAAAATCAATCCCCAAAATCCTGACATATCCCTCATTGCTGAAGCGGTAAATATTCTCGAGGGCGGAGGAGTCGTTGCTTATCCGACAGAAACCTTTTATGGACTCGGCGCCGACTGCCGAAACGAAAATGCAATTGAAAAAATCTTCCTAATCAAGGGAAGAAATATAAAGAATCCCCTTTCCGTTATGATTGGAGACCTTGGTGATTTAAAAGACCTTGTCCAGGAGATCCCGCAATGTGCTCTCCTCCTTATGGACAAATTCTGGCCGGGGGCGCTTACCCTCGTATTTACGGCTTCCCAAAACGTTTCTCCCCGCATAACGGCAGGGACCGGTAAAATCGGCATTCGCATCTCCAGCCACCCTATCGCAACCGCTCTGGCAAAAGCCCTTCGTCACCCCGTTACGGCAACCAGCGCCAACCCTTCCGGGGCAGGTGAATGCACTTCAACTCATGAAATTATTGAATTCATAGGAGATCGAATCGATGCCGTTATCGACGGTGGACGGGCCCCCGGAGGAAAAGGATCAACGATCGTCGACACAACCGCCAATCCACCGGTGATTCTGCGGGAGGGAGCCATTTCCAACTCCCTGATTCTCAATGTCCTTGAATACAAATGATCGACATCACTTCTTCTGTAGCAAAAAAATGAAATTTCCTTTGACGAGCATTGGAATAAATTGTATAGATACAGACAATACTGACCTTCCCACGGCAAAGATTATTCTGGAATATTCACTTAAAGAACCCCTTTGAAATACCGTTTGCTGAGCTGAAAGGATAATAACGATGTTAATGCTTATCAGGTATCGGCTCTGCTGGGTAATTGTCCTTTATCTCATTTTCAGTCTTTTTGTTAGTTCGCCCGCCTATTCTCAATCCTCTAAAGTGCTTTTTTTAGCACAGAGAGCGGCTGAATCAACCGGCGATACCGAATTCAAGCAGGGAAATAAAGAAGCTGACGCAATACTTCAATGGATGACGCCCGCAGAAATAGAAACCCTGGATACTAAGCTCGCCGAGGCTTTGACGCTGTATTATGACGGCAAGTTTGGCCAGGCCTTCCGATCTTTAATGAAATCGCTTCTAAGGTGGAAACGATGGACGTCATGTGGTGGATTGGTACGAGCGCCATGAAATCCGGGCAGATCCGAACAGCCGTCGAAAAATTTAAAAAGATGCTCGTAATTGATCCCCAGTTGCACAGAGTCCGCCTGGAACTTGCCGCAACCTATTTTGAGCTGGGCCGTCACGAGGAAGCCAAACGCGAGTTGGAAACGGTAAGGGCTGCCCGTCCGCCTGAGGAGGTAAAAAAGAATATTGACCGGCTGCTTGCCGCCATTGAAGAGAGCACCCGGAAAATCTTCTGGAATGTCCGTTTTTCCCAGGGCATTCAATGGGACACCAATATAAGCGCCGGGCCCGACAAGAAGGATCTTGCCGTATCGGGTGGAACGCTGACCCTCGACGAAGAATCAAAAAAATTAAGACGGCATCGATCACAAACTTCGGCGCCAACGTACTCTACGATATTGGTGACAAACAGGGACTCATGTGGAACACTGCGCTCGAATTCTATAACAGCGCCTACTTTTATCACGGCAAGTTCAACTACCTTATGACGGACATAAATACCGGCCCTTGGTGGGTGGGTCGTCAAGACATCATTAAAGTTCCCGTCGGATACGCACTGCAGGATTTCGGGAGCGAGCGCCTTTCTTATATTTTCCATGTCAATCCGAACTACGAACACTTCTTCAGTCAGTTTTTCAGCCTGAGAGGCGCCTTTACTTACAGCAAGGAAGGTTTCGTTGATGATACCAACAATGCCCTGGACAACACAACGAGGCGTTATGAGATAGGCCCTAATTTCTATTTCTTCAACCGGCAGCATATTATTTCCTTGACCGCGGGATATGAAAATATCGATGCCCGGGAGAGAAGATTTACCTATGAAAGCCCGTTCTACGGTATCTCCTACTTTGTGAGATTTCCCACGAACACTGAAGTCTTCCTGAGATACCAGTGGGCAGAGAAAGACTATAAGGCGAAACCTCTGCTCTATAATGAAGATCGCATCGACAGGCGACACAGCGTCACCGCGGTGCTCAGCCAGGGGTTTTACAAATACTTTTTCGCGTCGGTTGCGTTTAATTACATAGACAATTATTCCAATACGGAACTGTACACGTTCGACAAGAAAACGTACACTGTAAGTCTTGGATGTTATTTCTAACCATATCAGGAGGACTCGATGAAACGTCATCTATTGTTAATGTTTCTTTTCCTGACACTCTTCTCTATGGGATTGTTGATCCTGAATTACACGGGAGATGCCGCCACAAACAGGGGCAGGGCGGTATCGAAAGCGAAGCTCCCTGAAGAGTTGAAAAACGTCACCATACGGGATTATTTCGTCGGCTTTCCCGGAAAGGAAGTAGGATTTATTCGCACGGTAGTCGGTCATGTCGTTGTGGCCCGCGGAGATATGAGCCAAGCTTATTATGCCGCCCCGGGAGACAAGCTCTTTGAAAAGGATGTCGTCTGCACCTTGAAGTCCTCCCGGTGCCGGTTCAGGCTCAACGGTGAAGATGTTGTTACCATGGGCGAAAATGCGAAGGTTGGTATTAAATCATTTATCGACAACCGGATAGCGAAGACAAAGAGCGCTACGTTCAACATGGTAAGGGGGAAAGCCATGTATTACTCGTTGCGCCTGTTTAAATACAAGGGCTCCACCATGAATGTTGAAACGCCGACCGCTGTATGCGGCGTGAGGGGAACCAAATTCGGTGTGGAGGTTATTGAACTGGAAGGAAAGCCGACGGCCTCATTGCCGATCATCGTAGCGGACGTATCGGATACGGGATTTCGTCAACTGGCACAGGCAAACCAGCCGAATTATCAGACAAACGTATACTGTTTTGAGGGACAGATCCAGGTGACCTCACCGATAACAGGACAGACGACGCCGTTGGGCGAAGGTCAGGGTTTAAACGCCGGGGGCGCCGGTTTGGGCGGCTCATTTACGACACCGCCCGGTGTGGCCCAGGGCTTCCAGGCGGGTACGGAAGGGTCAACCCCCGGTGATACCGGAGGAGCCGGAGGAACGGGGACCGGTAATGGCATAGGAACAGGGACAATCGACACCAGCAGTATCACGCAGAATCAAAACACCAATAACCTTACTATCTCACGTCCCGCTACGCACGTGGGCTATGTGACAGGCCTGGTTACGTATAATTATGGATATGGTGGGAATTACCTGCATGATATCATTTCCTCATCCGACCGCCAAAATTTTGATACAGCGGCGTCAGTAACGGTCGGTGGGGCTTCAGATAATATGACTGTGCAAAACTTCACCACTAATTCACCAAGTATTACTAATCTAACGATATACGAAACTTCCTCCGGAGCAATATCTAACGGTATCAATAAAACGGAACTGGGCTACAATGCCTACACCGAGTGGGGTCAGTGGACACAGCCGACGGCGGTGAATATAAGCCCTTACTATTACTACTTTGACAATAAAGGCTACTACATCTGGGGGGATGTCACTACGAATCCCCAGATGGCCAGTCTGAAGGGTATCGGCCTTTCCGCGACGTATTCCGGCAATGCCCACGGTACCTACTGGACCTCATCAGGGGGCGCAGATATGAATGGAACGTTCAGTTGCAGCGTTAATTTCGTAAGCCCGAGTATATCCAATTTCAACCTCTCTGTTTCAGGAGGGGGGCATGGTGCCTCTATTGCGAATGAGACAGGTTCTTTCTCCGGAAATACAAGCCATTTCAACCTTAACACCGGCGGTACATGGACACTCGACGGGACCTCTGGCGCCTCGGGATCAGCTTCCGGTTCAGTGTATGGAAAAAACGGCGAGGCCATCGGGGGGAGATGGAATATGTATGGCGAAGGTGGTAAGGCCCACGGAATCTTCCAGGGGACTAAATAGAGAGCCGAACAAAACATCAGCAACAAAGGGGGGACAATAGTCCCCCTTTTGTTGCAATTCAGTGAACTTTTCTACGATTCCCATCTGATGATTGATGGCAAGAAAAAAACGCAGACAGAGTATCGATAACATTAAAGCATCCACCGGGATTGCTTCCTTCGCTGATCAATACGCCCATTTATTTGTATCCGCCTTCCTCTTCCTTGCCCTTATCTTAAGAATTGTCGCCCTCGTTGACCTGAAAGGAAGCGTCTATTTTTATTTCCTTTTATGGGATGAAAGAATCTATCACGAATGGGCCAGAAGGATCGCCGATGGAACGTTTACATCCACATCGGTCTATGAATTCCCCTCCCTCCCCGCGTATATCACGGCACTGATCTACAAGTTGTTATCACCGGATGCCTTCTATGTCAGGGTAATGAATATCATCCTCGGGGTTCTGACCTGCTGGCTTATCTATCTCATCGGTAAGGAATTGGTAAACCGGACAATCGGCCTTGCATCCTGCCTGATCGCCTGCCTCTACAAGCCTTTATTTTCTACAGTATCGTCCCGTTGAAGACATCTCTCGAAGTTTTCTTGTTTGCTCTCATGGTATGGCTATTTGTGTCAGTTCTCAACAATACTCTTTCACATTCCTTTTTAGAAGAAAAAGAGGGGTTTAACAAAAAGTTACTGATGAAAGTTGGCATCCTTGGTCTCTCCGCCGGGCTGTTGCTAAACGTCCGGCCAAATGCCATTTTGATCATTCCGGTGATGCCCCTGATCATTCTATGGAATTTCTACAGGGACAGAAATTCTCAGAAGCTGCTCATTGTCAGCCTAGCCATCTATATCGCAGGCATGGCTGTCGCTTTATCGCCATTCATGATCCGAAACTACAGGATCGCCGGGGAATTCACCCTGACAACATCTCAGGCCGGTTTCAATCTTTACCTCGGTAACAACCTGCGGAATCCTGACCCTTATTACCGGCCTGTACCCTTTGCGTCATCATCACCTTTTGAGCAGGGGGTCCAGTTTACCATAGAAGCGGGCAAAAGGACGAAGGAAAGGCTTTCCCCCGTAGAGGCTTCTCACTACTGGACAAGAGAAGTCGTTAACACGGCAATGGAATATCCTGTTGCATTTGGCTGGAAATTATGGCAGAAGACGCTCGTCCTGTTTAATCAATTCGAGGCCTGTGACCATTACCACATCCCCTTTGTCAGTAATTTTGTGGCATTTTTCAAACTTCCCTTTTTCAACTTCTGGTGTATCCTTCCCCTTGGCATGGCAGGTATTGCATACAGTCTTCATTACAGAAAGGCATGGGCTCTCGGTACCATTTCCGGTCTGTATGGATTGACACTGATTGTCTTTTACACAAACGCAAGATACAGGCTTCCCTTGCTGGTAATCATGATCCCCTTTGCCGCCATTGGTATCAGTAATCTTTTTTCATTTTTTAAGAAGAGATTATACCGGCAGGCGGGCATATCGTGTGCAATCATCATGGCATTTTTGATTATTGAATTCATTCCCGTAAAGGCAACCGATGATGTGACTGCTTACTATAACACCCATGCCATCATTCTTGATTCAAAAGGTTTTGAAAATGAAGCCATTCCCTACTGGAAGAGATCATCGGACATGAATAAACCCTTTTCGTCTTTTGCCAACCTCGCCCTGGCAGAGAAATATTACTCAAAAGGGAATATCCAAATGGGAAACGTTTATCTTGATAAGATCCCTGATGATTCCTTTACAGCAGCCGCCAAGTACGAACTCCTGGGGGATTTGTTGCTGTATCTGAGGCAAAGGGAAAAAGCTATTCAGGCATATGAAAGGTCACTCGAAATCAATTCCGGTCAGAGAATACCCCGGATGAAATTAATTGATATTTATAAGGCTATCGATAATAAAAAGGCATTGCAGGAGGAAGAGCAGCTAAAATACATTTCCTTATTCTATGATTTCATGTAGCCTAAAGAATATTTCTAACAATTTATTCCCCCATTATGGTAATTTCCAGCCGCTTCTTACATAATGCACATAAATTACCAATTCCATCTCTACTCTTTCGCAATTTTGACTTGCCGAGACGTTTCTTGTAGCTCCCACTAAGTTCAATGCTCCTGACTTTCCGGAATGCTTCTATCTTAAACTCCTGGCAGAAGGGAAAACCATGAGATTTCAGGTTTAATTTTTCCAGAACTGTCCTCCGCAGGATCCACATACCGCTCTGTGAATCCTTTAATCGCAACCCAAAGAGTAAATTTGTAAAAAAGGTAAGCACCACATTGCCGATCTTATTGGAAAAATGCATTGCACCGCTGTCCATTTGA
Source organism: Deltaproteobacteria bacterium (assembly GCA_026388545.1). Classification (NCBI taxonomy): domain Bacteria; kingdom Pseudomonadati; phylum Myxococcota; class Myxococcia; species Deltaproteobacteria bacterium. Next base: position 15,206 of record JAPLJS010000024.1, on the reverse strand, counting down.
TCCATCCGGTTGATAGTAATAAAACCAATGCTATTATCCTCAAGATAACGAACATAGGTCATTATATGTTCAAAAGGATAGGTGCCATCAGAATCTCCCGTTACAATGATATCCCCGTTTCCCATCTGTAGGCCTACTTTGTATTGTTTCCCGTATCCTCGATCAGAAGAGATCACCCGCGCACCCGCCTTTTTTGCCAGCATAACTGTATTATCGGTACTCCCACCGTCTACAACCAGAATTTCCACATCATATCCTGCATTTTTCAGCTTTTGTAGAGGAACGCTCCTTATGGTTTCGACAACGCCCTCTTCCTCATTCTACGCCGGCAATATTATAGAAATCGTCTTCACTTAAGATAAATTAATACAAAGAAAGGAAATCAACCCTTTTAAACGGTAAACGAGTAGAAGTGGTCCATAGTTTATGGTAACAACCGTTCCGCTCCCACGGGTATGACAAATGTCTTTACACCCCCTGCAGGTTCACGGGTAAACACAATCATGCAAGGGATCTGGCCTTGGGGTCCAATCCGGTCATTGGAAACATCGCTCCCCTGGGGATTGGAAAGTTCCTTCTGGATTTGATCTTCCGTCATGGTCGCAAGCTCATTATCGGTTAAGAGATTGCCGCAATAGGATTCCCGCACTCCGAGAACCACTGTATAGGCATCGGTAATCTCCCCCTTGACCTTGATCCTCGTCATAGGAAATGAAGACTGATTGATTGCTGCTCCCTCAACAACCCGGATGGGCCCACTGAGCACGTTATTGACTATCCGCTGCCTTACATCGGTAAGTTCGACCTGTGCGGGACCAACTTCCTCGCTTTTCTGAGCTGTGCCGAGTATCTTTTCAAATAACGCCTGCCCACCTGTCTCGGCAAAAAACAGGAGATAAACACACCCGAGTATGAGGACGATAAATAAATAGGCCACTTGTCTCCCCCGAGGCGTCACTCGTTTTTTTCCGACCTCTTCTTCGGAAACCTCATCATCATGTGTTTCCGCATCTTTTTCCTTGTCGGCGCCGGTTAACTTATGTTTACCGAGGTCAGGGACATCCTTTTCAATATCCCCGACAGGCAAAACTTCCTTTCGCTCGGCATCTTCCTCCCTATCTGTAAAGATCTGCGCCTGAACTATTTTTTTGGGTTCAGATGGAGTTCTCTCACGATCTTTTTCCTGATCGGGTACGGGTTCCGTTTCTTTCTTTACCGGATTATCGAGAAAAAACAGATTTTTGCATTGGTTACACCTGACCCATATTCCTTCACCCTCGATCAGGGTTTCATCAAATCTGAATTTTGTTCCGCAATTTTTACAGTGAACGATCATGTCTCTCTCCCCTATCACCTATCCCCTGCTACTCTTTTATGACACAGACATCCGGCAGGAAACGATACATTTCATTGAAATCAAGACCGTACCCCACGACAAAACGGTCCGGTATGTCGAAGCCTACATACTCGGCTTCAAACGGCACCTTCCTTCTCTCCTTTTTATCAAGAAATACGCAGACTCTTAATGATTGCGGATCTCTTTCCTTGAGCCTGTCGACTAAAAAAGACAGGGTCAAACCGGTATCTACGATGTCTTCAACAACAAGAACGTCCCTGCCCAGTATCGGTGTCTCAATATCTTTCGTAATCATGATACTGCCTGAGCTCACAGTTCCTGTACCATAGCTTGCCAGTCTGACAAAATCAATCATGCATGGAACACGAAGGGATCGGATCAGATCCGCCATAAAGACAAACGCACCCTTAAGGATACCGATAACGATTAACTCTTTCCCCTCATAATCCCGGGAAATAACATCCGCCAGTTCCTGAACCCTCTTATCAATATCTGCTTTAGCAATAAGAACCTCTCTTTTTACCCTGTCCATCGGATACCTCCTTTTTAGACAAACCGTTCATAAGTACGAGTAAGTTCATCGATGTTTGCCTGTATCAGTTTCTCCCCCTCTTTTAATTCCCGTACATTTTTAAATTCGGAAGAAAGGCTCCGGAAAATACTGTCAAATCGTGATTTCTCACAGCCAAGGGTCTCATAGTTAATGTGCTTTATCATGTATTCCGAACCATCGAAATAATACTTGCCGAAACGATTGGTTGCATATGACCGAAAAGGCCATGAAGTCTTGTAGGAAAAGAAACGAAGGGCGATCTCCCTGAGAACGTTCTCCCTGAATCTGTCAGGCGGCGGCATTTCGCAAACCCTCTCGCTGATCAAGCGAAAATATGATTTGACCAGATCAATATCGGTCACACAGAGGCCATAAAGGTACCAGTCGTCTGTAATAATATTGATCAGAGCCAGTTTCTCTTCTCTCGATAGGTAATGATAACTGGGGCAGAGGTGCCCCTCACACAACTCCCTCCCGTAAAAGGAAGATTCTCTCAGATCCACGCCTTTGTTTCGGTGTGGATGGAGGAGGCAGCCCACTTTTCTTTCCTCGTCATCAAGAAAACCGAAATATTCGCAGCAATAGATGACTTCGAATATTTTTGCCTGGTCTTCAGATATTTTTACCATCTCGGAAAAGCCCGCCAAGTCTTCCGGACGCGTGACGGTTTTGTGGAACAGATCAGTCCTGCTTTTCAATCTCCCGACCAGAGATTCCTTTGTGCTGTCGGCGTAATTATAGGATCCACAACATGCCCCGCATGATTTATATGCATCCGGCTGGCAAAGGTGGATGAATATATCATCCTTCATTCAAAGACAATAGTTTTGGCGCCATACGTTGAAATTCTCTATTCCCGATGAAGCCTCACCAGCTTGGCGAGGCCCATCCTTAAATATGCAAACCAATTTTATGCCCCTTTATATGAGGAATATATTTGCAGGTCAAGGATAAAGATGATAAACAGATCGTCATGAGAAGTGTAGAAGAAATACCCCTTTCCAACGGCCTTATAGTAGAAGTATTGGATAAATCCATCTCTATCGCGGCGGATACGACGAAGGTACAACTATTAATCAGGACTAAGATTGAACTTCAACCATCCTATTTCATCAAGCCTGAACACTTCGAACTCGTGAGGAATATTATGGGACCGGAAATTTTCTTCGAATACACCAAAGAGCGTGCTTTCGTTAACAATAAAAAAAAAGATGCAGTTTTTCAAGAACTGCTGGTTGCATTCAAGAAAGACTCGCTCCCATACCTTTCAAAACCGACATTTCCTCGCAGTTTTGCCCTGTCCAAGTACTGGGAGATCGAGAAAAACCGGTACAAGTACCGTTCTTTCTTTGAAGAAAAACCTTCCTGAAGGGTAATTATAAAAAAATCGGGCTACTACTGAAATTCTTTAAGAAGGAAAATATAATAAATTATGTTGACAAATTGTATTTTTTTTAGATACAGTGCACCTCAAATTTTTTTCATAAGGATTAGATTGTATGTATGCGGTTATAAAAACAGGCGGAAAACAGCATAAAGTCTCGGAAGGCGACGAAATCGCGATCGAAAAAGTAAGCGGTGGTAAGGGAGAAACCGTTATTTTCGATGAGGTACTGATGGTCTCCAGAGGAGAAGACATCAAAGTGGGTACCCCTTTTCTCGAAGGTGTAAAGGTTAGCGGCGAAATTATCGATCAGACACAGGCGAAGAAAATTAATGTCTTTAAAATGAAAAGAAGGAAAGGGTTTAAGAAGAAAACAGGACACCGTCAGAAATTGACAAGGATGAAGATAAAGGAAATTTCCATTTAGCGGGGGATAGCATGGCACATAAAAAAGGACAAGGCAGTACCCGGAACGGAAGGGATAGCAACGCCCAGAGGCGGGGCGTTAAGGTGTTTGGCGGCCAGAGAATTAATGCCGGCTCTATCATCGTCCGTCAGGTCGGGACAAAGATCCATCCCGGCAATAATGTCGGTCTTGGAAAAGACTATACACTATTTTCTAAGATTGACGGCATTGTAATGTATGAAAGGCTGGACAAGAAAAGAAAAAAAGTAAGCGTTTACGCTTCATAGCCAGCTTTATAAATAAACAGGAGGCTTTAAAGGAATATGGACGAGTGTGAAACCGGCGTTGTTAAGTGGTTTAACGACAAGAAGGGCTTTGGTTTTATCTCTCGGGACTCGGGAGAAGATGTTTTTGTACACTACACATCAATTGTCGGGGAGGGCTTTCGCAGTTTAGCAGAAGGAGAACGCGTAGAGTTCACGGTAAAGCAGGACAATAAAGGACAGGCGGCCGTGAATGTACGCAAATTATAAAATGGGTTTTACAGGCCATGCGTGAAAATGGCCGGAAAATTTCTGTCGGACAGGTGAATTCCTTTGAGGCACTTAATTCAAGTGCCTCTTTTTTTTAAAGAGCTTCTTTTATGAAATTTATCGACGAGGCAAAAATCTACATACATGCGGGCGACGGCGGACGAGGTTGTGTAAGTTTCAGAAGGGAAAAGTTCATTCCCCGCGGCGGGCCGGATGGTGGTAATGGCGGCAAGGGAGGGGATATAATTATCCGTGCCGTGAGCAGCCACAGGACCCTGCTTGATTTAAAGTACAAGCAGCACCATGTGGCAAAACATGGCGGACATGGAAAAGGGAATAACAGAACCGGCGGGGATTCTCCCGATGTGGAAATCATCGTCCCCGTGGGCACACTGGTTAAAGACGCAGAAACGCATGAGATTCTGGCCGATCTCGCCGTTGATGGACAGGTTTTCATTGTCGCCAAGGGGGGGATAGGCGGGAAAGGTAACGCATGGTTTGCCACGGCAACCAATCAGGCGCCCCGTTATGCCCAGGAGGGGAGAAAGGGCGAGGAACGCTGGATTACCCTTGAGCTGAAGCTCTTAGCCGATGTGGGCATTATCGGTTTACCCAATGTTGGAAAATCGACATTCATATCCAGAGTCTCTGCCGCAAAACCTAAAATCGCCGATTATCCTTTCACCACGCTGGTACCGCATTTAGGTGTCGTACAATATGGAAACCTCGAAACTTTTGTCATCGCCGACATTCCCGGATTGATCAAAGGCGCCCATAGTGGAATGGGAATGGGAACGCGTTTTCTCCGCCACATTGAAAGAACATCTGTTCTGCTTCATATACTCGATATTTCCAATGAATCATACAGTGATGCCTGGCAGGATTTTGAAACTGTCAACCGCGAACTCGCTCTTTTCAGTCCGGATCTTATGGAAAAGCCCCAGGTCGTTGCCATCAATAAAATTGATCTTCCCATCACCAGGGAAAGAATCAAAAAAGAAATTGACATATTTGAGAGAAAAGGCGTAAAGGTGTTAGCATTTTCCGCCATAACCGGGGAAGGAATTAACACCGTGATAAATGAAATTACAAATAATCTGCATTTGAAAAGGTGAATTAAAATCATGGCGCGGAAAGAAATCCTGGTAAATGTCAAACGTGTTCTCATTAAAATCGGGAGCGCTGTGTTAACAGGCGAAGACGGCCTTGATCTTCACATTATTGAGCAACTGGTTGATGAGATAGCACAACTCACGAAAGAGGGGCGCCAGATTGTGATTGTCACCTCAGGTGCTATTGCCTCCGGCAAACATAGAATGGGGATAACGGGCAAGTTGAAAAACATGCCTCAGAAACAGGCTGCCGCGGCCATCGGACAGAGCAGGCTCATGAGGGTCTATTCCAATTCTTTCGGAAAATACGGCATTTTCATCGCCCAGATCCTCCTGACCATGAGTGACCTGACGGACAGAAAACGATACTTAAATGTCCGCAATACCCTATCCACGCTCATTGACTGGGGCGTTATCCCCATTATCAACGAGAATGACACTGTGGCCGTAGATGAAATTAAATTCGGCGATAATGATCATCTTGCCGCCATGATCACCAATATTATTGATGCCCACCTTCTGATCAATTTGACCAGCACAGAAGGCCTGTATGACCGGAGCCCCTCGGAATCAAAAAAAGCAAAGCTCATCACGCTGGTAAAAGAGTTTACGGAAGAGATAGAGTCGGCTGCAACAGATGAGACAACATCGGTCGGATTAGGGGGCATGAAAAGCAAGGTGATTGCCGCAAAAGCGGTAACGTCAGCGGGTATCCCATGCATGATAGCTCCCGGCAAGAAGAAGGGCGTTCTGCATGACATATTTGCGGGTAAAGAAATAGGAACCCTCTTTTTGCCCGCGAGCGAACACCTGAGCAGCAGAAAGTACTGGATAGCCTTTACCCTGAGATCACGGGGCAAACTGTTTCTTGATGACGGGGCTAAAATGGCTCTTATTGAGGAAGGAAAAAGCCTGCTTCCGTCAGGCATACTCAATGTGGAGGGTGATTTCAGTATCGGGGATCCGGTAACCTGCGTCGACATGGCAGGAACTCAGTTGGCCAAGGGGCTGGTTAACTACAGCTCTTCGGAAATCAGGAAGATTATGGGACTGAAGTCATCCAGGATTGAACAGGTTTTAGGGTACAAAGATTATGATGAGATCATTCATCGTGATAACCTGGCGGTGACGAAAGAAGTCCAAAAATCAAAAACTCCTGTCTGATACTATCGCCATTTACCAGAAAAATTTCGGCAACACCCTTCCTTTCGAATTGAATACAATGCCCTCCATACCGAGGAGGGCTTTTTTCATCTTCAAACCGCCTCCGAAACCGCATAAATCCCCATCGGCCCGTATGACACGGTGACAGGGAATAATGAGGGGATACGGATTTCTCGCAAGGATACGCCCCATTGCTCTTGCACCTTTAGGAATTCCGGTTCTCGCCGCCAGCCGTCCGTATGTGCTCACCCTTCCTCTCGGAATCAGCATGCACTGGCTGAGAACCTTTCGCTGAAATTCTTCACATAGGCTCATATCGAGAATTTCTTCAGAAAATGCAGCCTCCCGCCCTGAAAGAAAATCCTGAATGCCCGTGCATATCCCATCTATAATATCATGCGACTGTTTGATGACGCCGGGAAAGGATTGCCGTACAAGGTCATCCATATCCTCACTTTCAGAGGGGAGAAAAATGCTCACTGCTGTCGGAGTATCATTTTTCTGCCTCCAGACAATTCCGACATTACCGAAGGCACTGCCGGCCGAAGAATAATACACAGATTTCATACTTATCAAAGCCCTCTTATCATTATGACATGTGTTCGATCAATATTTTCACACCAATACCGATCAGGATAAGACCACCCAACATTTCTACCCTCCTGCCGACTACCTTTCCAATTTTCTCCCCGAAAAACATCCCTACCATGGTCATGAAAAAGGCGACGATACCAATAATTATAGAAGGATAGAAAACGGGTATTTTCAAGAAGGCAAAGCTGAGACCAACGGCTAAGGCATCAATACTCGTCGCCACTGACAGTATAATGAGGGTGAACCCTTTCGTCGGGTCCGTCGTGTGAACTTTTGCCTCCTCATTAAATGACTCCAGGATCATTTTCCCACCCACAAAGGCAAGCAGTCCAAAGGCAACCCAGTGATCATAACCGGCAATGATACCGGCCACCGATACTCCGGCAAACCACCCCGCAATGGGCATAAGAACCTGGAACAATCCAAAGAAAAAGGAAAGCCTGAAGACAGGCCCGAAGGATATTACCCGGTAACCGGCTCCCACGCCGATAGCTACCGAAAAAGCATCCATGCCCAGGCCGATGGCAAGGACCAAAATGGACGAAAAACTCATTCCCTTTTTTCTCCCTTCTCTCCCCTGAGAAAGGTATGGATTTTTTCAGCCGCTTGTCTGCCGATACCATCAACCTTTTGCAGTGTCTCCACCGAGGATTCTCTGATCTGTCTGATATCACCAAAGAACCTCAGCAACGCCTTTTTCCTGGATGCACCGATCCCCGGAATAGCATCCAGCACGGACCGGAAGTCCTGCTTCCTCTTTAACTTCCGGTGGTATGTAACGGCAAACCTGTGCGCTTCATCCCTCATCCTCTGGAGTAAAAAAAGGACTTCAGGCCATTTTGAAAGGTTAACCGGATCTCTTTTCCCGATACAATAAACACGATCATGTACCTTATCACCCCCCCTTTCTTTACCCTCTTTCGCAAGACCGATAACATCTATGCCTTCTCTGTTTAAATCTTTCAGAACAGAGACTGCCACACCCAACTGTCCTTTCCCCCCATCCACGACGATCAGATCCGGGAGGTTTTCCTTTTTATTATAACGACGGTTCAAGACTTCATACATCATGGCATAATCATCGGCTCCGGGAACGGTCTTGATCTTGAACCGTCTGTACCCTGCATTCCACGGCTTTCCATCCACAAAAGTTACCATGGAACCTACTGCATGCTTTCCGCCAATATTCGAAATATCAAAGCATTCTATCCGGAACGGCGGCATATTCTTTAACCTGAGCACTCTGGCAAGCGTATAGATTGTTTCCTCCTGATCAGCCGCATGTTTTTGCGTTTCGAACATGCTTTCTGCGTTGTTTTTAGCGATATGGAGGAGTTCAACCGCCCCACCCCTTTTCGGTACGACTATCGAAACCTTTTTCCCTTTTTTATCCGAGAGCCATTCCTTTACAACTGCATGGTCAGGAATACTTTCCGGTATGATGATCTCATCAGGAATGTTTACCTCGCCGTCATAGTATTGCTTCATAAGCGACGATAGTATCGAAGGAGACTCATCCCCTATCTTGAGGAGGGGGAAATTTTTTATCCCGATAATCTTACCTTTTCTTTCATACAAGACACATATCTCGGTCAGGTTTCCTTCGCGGTAGACGCCAAATACATCACGATCCTTGAAAGACATGGATACCACACTCTGTTTCTCCAGTGTTTCCTCAATAGCCGCGATTCTGTCCCTCAAAACAGCCGCATCTTCGAAATGCAACTGCTCCGATGCTGCGTTCATTCGCGCACGAAGATCGGCAATCAGCTTCTTCTCACGCCCTTCCATAAACGCCATGCTGTCTTTTACCAATCTCTGATACGATGGTGCATCAATATGTGCGACACAGGGCGCGAGACATCTCCTGATCTCATATTCAAGGCACGGTCTTTTCCTTGATTTCAATTCCTGATCTTTGCAGGTTCGAAGGGGGAATATGGACTGAAGAAAACGGAGGGTCTCCTTTGCCGAAGCGCTCGACGGGTACGGGCCAAAATAGTGGGCCCCGTCTTTTTTCGGACGTCTGACCATTTGGAACCGCGGGAAAGGAGCGGCCGGATCCATCCGGATATTGAAGTAGGTTTTATCATCCTTGAAGATGACGTTGTAGCGGGGCCGGTGTTCCTTGATCAGGGTGTTCTCTAAGATCAGGGCTTCTTTTTCCGTTTCCGTAACGATGAATTCTACGTCGTAAACCTTAGAAACAAGAAAGGGAACCATGAATCGCGAGTCCGTCCTTCCGAAATAGGCCCTAACGCGGTTTCTCAGATTGTTTGCCTTACCGACATAAATGACCTTGCCATCCCTGTCCCTCATAAGATAGGCGCCCGGTAATGCGGGAGCATTTTTTACCCTGTCCATCAATTCATCGGCCATTTCTCACAGTTCCATAGATTTTTAGTTTGCCGCCGCGGAAGCCCCTGTTCTGCCGGCCGGCAATTCATAGGGTATTTCATCGATGCGATAAATATCATTGCGAAATTGAATTACTCCCTCACGATCTACCCATGCCGTCCCGTAGAAAATGAGGACGTTGATCGGATCGGGAAGCATCACGACCTGCCTCTTGCCCTTTCTGATCTCGGCCAGTATTTTCTTACGCGTCCACGTTTCCTTGTTCTGCAGGAGGTATGTTGCCAGTTCAACAGGTTTTTCAATACGGATGCACCCATGACTGAAATCCCTGCGGGCCCTCCCGAACAGGTGGCGTGTCGGTGTATCATGGAGGTATATTTCGCAGTCGTTGGGGAATATAAACTTTATCCTCCCCAAGGGGTTACCGGGACCGGGCTCCTGACGGAACTTATACCTGAAGTTGCTGACCTTGGCGCGGGACCAATCAACTGTCCTCGGATCTATTGTCTTTGCCTTATCATTCCAGTCCCTTAAAACCTTTATGTTTTTTTTCGTCAGATAATCAGGATCTTTCTTAATATGGGGCAATATCTCCTTCGTGGCAATACTGTCCGGTACTTTCCAGAAAGGGTTTAATTCCAGATACGTCATTTTCGCGCTCAACACACAACTGCGCCAATTATTTTTCCCCGCGATGATCCGCATCGCCATTACTGACTTCTCATCTTCAATAACGTCCAGTGAGAAATCAGCAATATTCACGAAGATGTTTCGATCCCCGTGATCATCCGGAAGCCAGCGTAGCCGATCCATGTTCAAAGCGATCTGTCGTATGCGTTTTTCAACAGGAACATTCAGGGCCTCCAGTGTTGATCTGCCAACTCTTCCATCGATTTTCAAACCATTTCTTTTCTGGAATTTTCTGACCGCTGCCTCCAGATCATGATCAAAGATGCCGTGCTTATTTTCTGCCAGCGACTCAAGATCGCCCGATACCATGAGTCGCTGTTTGAGTATTGCTACTCGCTCACCGCGGGAGCCCTTTTGCAGTTTGGAACCTTGAGGAATCCGCTGCCACCCACCTTTTTCGGCAATACCCCGATACTCCATCAATTTCTCTTTCAGCCTGACATAACCGGGGTAATGAGGCGCCAGATCGGCCAGTTCCTCCTCTATCTCTCCCGATGAAAGGGCTCTGTGAAGTACGGCGGTCAGGTCAACAGCCCGCTGGTTAACAACCCAATCGGGATAAACTCTTCGGTGATCCACTCGGCCGTTCACTAAATGAGAAGCATAGAGGAGAAAAGCATCCGTTACCATGAGATCGAGTTCTGCAACCTTTGCACTGTCCGGGGTTTCCCCTCCGATCAGACTTGTATACAGTCCGGAAAGGGCCGCTTCTATTTTATAGAGATGATAGTCCTCCGGCCTCAGTCCCTCACGATATGCATTGCGGATCACTTCTACAAAATCCTCCACATAGGGAAACGGACCATAATCATCACTCCATGCCGGCAGATATTCACGTTCAGTATACAATTTTGGCAGCAATGTTGATTTGCATACTACAGAATCTCTACACGCACCCTGAGATGATTCTTGCGCCGTGTTAATTCTCTCCTGAATTTGCCTCTTTACCTGATCTGCCGGATTTTCAGCATATGACAACTCCGAAAAAATAAAAATAGCAATACTTATGAATATCGTGATAAGTGAAATGAACCTGTCCATACTATGCAATTTCAAAACTCTCCCCCCATTTCGATCAATATTTCAGTGAGTTCCTTGATCCGGTCCCTGAGTTCCGCTGCCTTCTCAAATTCAAGATTTTTCGCGGCCTGTTTCATCTCTTCTTTTAATCTCTTGATCATCACCGGCAGTTCTTTCTCTGAGGAATATACCTTCCTGTCTTCTGAGACAACGGGCACCGTCACATAATCGGCCTCATAAACCGAAGCAAGGATATCATGAATGGATTTTTTAATAGATTCCGGTGTTATATTGTGTTCTTCATTATACCGTCCCTGTATCTTCCTCCGTCTTTTTGTTTCATTAAGACAGGTTTGGATCGATTTCGTTATTTTATCGGCGTACATGATCACCTGCCCCGCTATATTTCTGGCGGCCCTCCCGCTCGTCTGTATCAGGGAGCGCTCGGAGCGGAGGAAACCTTCTTTATCCGCATCCAGGATGGCAACCAGAGACACCTCCGGGATATCGAGCCCCTCCCGCAACAGGTTGACCCCGATCAGGACATCGAACTCACCCAAGCGCAGATCCCGAATGATGCTGACCCGCTCCAGGGTGTGTATATCGGAATGCAGATACTTCACCTTGACACCGAGACTCTGGTAGTAGGCAGCCAGATTTTCCGCCATCCGCTTGGTGAGAGTGGTTACCAGAACCCGCTCGCCTTTTTTCTCCCTGTCACGTATTTCCGAAAGGAGGTCGTCGACCTGGTGGTTTACCGGTTTCACGAAAATCTCCGGGTCCATCAAACCGGTTGGCCGTATGATCTGCTCCACAACTCGTTTCCCGGCCTTTTTCAATTCATACTCAGCAGGTGTGGCCGATACATAAATCCTCTGCTTCCTGAAACCCTCGTATTCGGCAAACATCAAAGGCCGGTTATCCAGGGCGGAAGGGAGGCGAAAACCAAAATTCACCAGCGTCTCCTTCCGTGATCGGTCGCCCCGGTACATCCCGCCCAGTTGAGGAACAGTGGCGTGGCTTTCATCAATGATGATCAGCGCATTCTCAGGAAGGTATTCCATAAGGGTAGGAGGCGGTTCCCCCGGTTTCCTGCCTGTAAGGTGACGGGAATAATTTTCAATACCCTGGCAGTAACCCATTTCCTCCATCATTTCAATATCAAATTTTGTTCGCTGTTCCAGTCTCTGGGCCTCAACAAGCTTGTTCTCCCCATACAACACCCGAAGCCTCTCCTCAAGCTCACCCCTGATAGCAAAAATGGCACGGTTCATATTGTCTTTTGTCGTCACATAGTGCCTTCCGGGATAGACGGCCATCTTTCGGACGGCGTTCAGTTTTCTCCCCCGAAGGGGGTCTACCATGGAGATGGATTCGACAGTATCCCCGAAAAATTCAACCCTTATTGCTTTTTCTTCTTCATAAGGTGGAAAGATTTCCACGACATCACCCCGGACACGGAATGTTCCCCGATGAAAATCAATATCGTTTCTTTCATACTGAATCTCAACCAGACGGCTCAGCATTTCATCCCGCGGAATTTCCATACCTTCTTCCAGGAGGAGCATCATACCATAATAGGCATCGGGGGAACCGAGACCGTAAATGCAGGAAACGCTCGCCACAATGATGACGTCATTGCGTTCCAATAGTGAATGCGTCGCGGAATGGCGCAGTTTATCGATTTCCTCGTTGATCGCAGAATCTTTCTCAATATAGGTATCCGTACTCGGGATATAGGCCTCAGGCTGATAATAGTCATAATAGCTGACGAAATACTCGACGGCATTCTCAGGGAACAGGGTTTTAAACTCACCGTAGAGCTGTGCCGCCAGGGTCTTGTTGTGTGCAATTACCAATGCCGGTCTCTGAACGGCCTCTATGACATTGGCGATGGTAAAGGTTTTCCCTGAACCCGTCACACCCAGGAGAACCTGGTGGGGAGCCCCTTTCTCAACACCATCGATAAGCTCCGCGATGGCTTTTGTCTGGTCACCTTTCGGCTCAAATTCGGTAACGATACGGAACTGATTCATAAAACCGCCTTATAAATTCTCTTCATTGAGGAGTTATACCATTCTCAATAAAATGACAAATTAAAATTTTACAGTTACGTAAAAAGTCGGGTTTCGCCTCAAATTGATAGGGGTAGGAACTATACATTGGTTTGTATCGCCCCTCCCTCCGAACCGGACTGGCGGTTTTCCCGCATCCGGCTCTCCAGTCGGCGGTTTTACCTCATTGAGGACTGGAGCAATCTACGATGGGCTTCCACAAGACTGAAAAGCCCATGTTCCCGAAAGAATTTATTTGGCCAGCGAAAATGATCCATATTGCCACTGATACCTTTAGACCCTTTGCTGCGTTTCCGCAGAATGCTGCGCAATCGCCGCCTGATCCATCCGTCGAGCGCCGGAAACGTCCACTTATGGCTATGTTTGAAATACTCAAACCATCCCTTAAGCGTACGATTCACATTTGCTGTAATAACGGACAGACTATTGCCGTTGGTGCGACCGGTATGGGTACGGATGACGTCCTTGATCTTCCTCAGGCTCTTCTTGCGAGGCCAACGTGTGCCTCCTTCGAAGTGGTATCCGAGGAAGTCAAACCCCTGACCCGCCACAGTGGTATCCACCACGCGGGTCTTCTCGGGGTGCAATACCAGACCCCTTCCTGTAATCAGTTGATGCACCTGGTGCAGGGCATTATTCGCCTCCGTCTCGTCACGACACATAATGACAAAGTCATCGGCATATCGGATCATCTGAAAACCTGCCGCCTCCATCGCTTCATCGACGGGATGGAGGTAGAGGTTGGCCAACAGGGGGCTGATGACGGCGCCCTGGGGTGTTCCTTGATCAGGCGTCCATCGGGACAGCCCTTCCAAGATGTCTTGACCGAGAAATCGCTCGATCAACTCCAGCAGACATCCATCGGCGATATACCGGCGTACTTCCCCCATCAGTCCTTCATGGGGGATGCTGTCGAAGTAGGCCTTCAGATCGGCATCCACCACATGGGTGTAACCGGCCTTCAGAAATCGGTCTACTTCCCGCAAGGCATCCTTGCATCCTCTGTTTGGCCTGAAACCGTAACTGTGAGGTCGGAATCTTATCTCAAAAATAGGCTCCATAACCAGCCGCAAAGCCGTCTGGACTACTCGATCACGCACGGCGGGTATCCCCAAGGGCCGCTTCTCTTTACTGCCAAGCTTGTCTATATAGACTCGCTTGATCGGTCGCGGTCGGTATCTCCCTGTACGAAGATCTTCTTCCAATCGGGCAATGTTATCAACAAGATTCTGCTCAAACTTCTCCACGCTTTCATGATCCGTCCCGGCACTGCCTCTGTTCCTTCTGACCGCCTGCCAGGCGGCGTGAAGGGTCGTTGGCCGGTACACCTTATCGATCAAGCTGAACCAAACGCCTCCTTTCACCCCCTTATCGAGGGCCTCCAGCATGCGATCCGTCCATATGGAACGTTCCACCCAATCCAGAGGTCGGGCTTCTCCCGTTTGTTTAGCCGTCTCCGGCACTGCCACGGGGATCATCTCGCTCTCTATCGACATCTCGCATCCACCTTCCTGCGTCCCTTCGCTCCACGACCATTACGCCGCTTCTTCACTACTATGGACGCTCTGACTCCTGCCCGGCGGGCTCTTCGTACCCTTATCAGGGGCAATGAACTCCCGTCTTGTCACGGGCAGGTCTCCCTGGTTCACACGGCACGACCTTCCATGCATTCCGTCACCAACCACCCAGCATGCTCTGTCGGCGCTTTATCGCTGCCCCTCCAGCACGACAGACGCCCATGTTTCTCGCTCAATGGGTCAGGCTTCACCTTGAATGAGAAGGCTCGCCGCACCACAAGGCCGAATCGTGTTCGTTATCCTACGGACTGCATGTTCGCCTCCGGTTGCTCTCCACCCCGCCTCACAGCGACGCAGTTACCTTCGGCTACCGGGAGTGGGCATTCTCCCAGGAGAAGACTTTCACCTCCCCAATCGCGCCTGCTCCCAGGCGCACTCATTCC